>NZ_SMMD01000147.1 GCF_009711475.1 Fulvivirga aurantia | reverse complement strand
AGAAGGAGATTTCTCGTAAGTTTCAGTAAAAGTGTAATCGACTTTGATCTGGGATAGTTTCAGACATAATGTCAGTAACTTGTAATTGAAATCGAAGAGGTACTTTTCCTGTTTTTGGAAAAAAGGCTCAAAATACTCCGCAAAAAACTCAAAAAATGGGGCCCTGCCGTAAGCAGACTGAATGGCACGCCAATGGTCTTTTTGCCATCGTTGGGTGTGGTCGATTTGTATTTCTTTAATCTTTACCTTCTTCCGGCCACCAATAACCGGTACCGATAACTTCTCGACTTTGTTGGCTGCTAAGATGTTGCACCTATTTCTAAAGCTTTGTTTTTCGAAGTGCTCCTCTGCCTCAAAAACTATATGCTCATAGCTGTTGAGGAGCGCAAAGTATTCTAGAGAAGGTAAATAATGCAGGTCTACTAAAGCAGCTTTTCCTTTATGCATATTCATTTATATCTCCCAGTCCCTCTCTCATTACTACAAACTGATCCTGAGTGCAATCCACAACAGTTGAAGGAATGTTTCCACCGTAACCGCCATCGATCACAATATCTACCTGATGTTTAAACTCCTCATAAATTGCTTCCGGGTCGGTTGTATATTCGATGATTTCATCATCATCTTTAATGGAAGAGGTAACGATAGGGTTGCCTAAAATATCGACAATCATACGAGGTACGTTATGATTTGGAATACGGATACCTACAGTTTTTT
>NZ_SMMD01000093.1 GCF_009711475.1 Fulvivirga aurantia | reverse complement strand
TGAGTTGATAAAAACTTAGCTTTATTTACATATTCATCATCATTACTCACCAAAGCTCCTCCTCCTGAAGTTGTTATAATCTTATTTCCATTAAACGAGTATATACCTATATCTCCAAATATACCTACGTAATTACCTTTGTATTTGGATCCCAGTGCCTCTGCGGCATCTTCTATAACCGGTATTTCGTATTTTTTTGCCACCTCCATTAATTCATCAATTTTGGCTGGCACACCATATAAATGAACGAGAATAATCGCTTTGGGCTTTTTACCCTTTTTCAACCTATCAATTATAGCCTCCTCCAATAGATCAGGATCCATGTTCCAAGTATCTATTTCAGAATCTATAAAAACAGGTACAGCATTTAAGTATTTTATTGGGTTACATGATCCCGCAAAAGTGAATGAGCTGCAAATAACCTCATCATTCTTTTCTACCCCTAACATAATTAAACCGAGGTG
>NZ_SMMD01000079.1 GCF_009711475.1 Fulvivirga aurantia | reverse complement strand
GTATCTAAATGCATTTAAATTCGAAATTTGACACCAAACCTGCCACCTGACTTCAAAATGATCAATATAAGCTTCTTTCAAAATTCTCAAAAACAGAACTCTAAAAATGAAGCTCCCATTTTTATGACCTTGACTTATAATGGCCATAGGATTAGAAAAGCTGTCAAAGGAGCTAAAGTAAAAATTTCAGATTGGAATTCAATCAGATGTAGAGTAAGGAAAAAGTCCACTAACTCAAATGGCATTACCTCAGACCTAATAAATGCCAAATTAGAGGAATTAGAAGAGAATATTCGAAAGATAAATAAGGTTGTATTAAGAGAAAATATTCGCCTCTCTGACGAATATATACTTAGTAAACTAGAACACCCAGAATCGATTGATGTA
>NZ_SMMD01000177.1 GCF_009711475.1 Fulvivirga aurantia | reverse complement strand
GGGGGTGAAAATTGGGATTTAGTTAACTCAATTTATGTAAATAGCGATACGGAATTAATCTCAACAGGCTCATTTGACATATCATCTAAGAGTAATAATGCCAGGCTAAATGAATCTCATGGTAATTCTGATGCCATAGTTGAAAAACGAACCATGGCGTCATCAGTAAGTTCTTGGCTCAAACAGTTGGGTGGAGTCGATAATAGACTTCGATCCTTAAGTGAATCAGGTAAGAAGGTTATTGAAAAGGATGGGGCAATTTATTTAACAGGATTATTTCAGAAACAAATAAAGTTTAATGAAAATTTTATCAACGCTCACGGTAAGGCAGATGTATTCATTTCCAAGATGTCAGCAGCAACCGGTGATATCGAATGGCTACGATCATTAGGAGGTATATCCCAGGATGAGGTATCTGATATGATCGTTGATGAATCAGGTAATATTTATTTAGCGGGCACTTTCCAGCATACCCTTTTTATAGAAGACCAAACAATATCTTCCGAGAATGGAAAAGATGTTTTTTGCATCAAATATAACTCAGATGGTATTTTAAAATGGATAAAGACATTTTCTGGTTCAGATAACGTAAATACTTCTACCCTGAAATTGTTTGATGATAAATTATATCTAATAGGTGATTTCAAAAGTGATATTAGAGTTGGCACCAAGACTTATGAGACTAAAGGAATTAACGACATCTACTTTATATCGATGACATTACTAGGCGATATAGAAAGTTTCATGTCATATGGAATTGAAAATGCAACTCTAAAAAACGCAAGTGCAACTATTGATAATAATGAGTTATACTTTATAGGCTCAATTCAAGGTACTAATCAAGC
>NZ_SMMD01000751.1 GCF_009711475.1 Fulvivirga aurantia | reverse complement strand
GCATGTGTGGAATAACCGGCATCTATGCTTTTAACATGATCGGCCGAATGAGCATGATCAATGTAGCGAATGCTACGAAGGCACTTTCATCGAGAGGACCCGATTTTCAGGATATTTATAACGATCAGCAGGTGGCACTCGGACATCGCAGGTTGTCGATCATAGATACAAGTGCTGAGGGTCACCAGCCGATGTGGGATAGATCAGGGCGCTATTGCATCATTTTTAATGGTGAAATTTACAATTACAAAGCCTTAAAACAGCAACTAGAATCTCAAGACGTTCAATTCCACTCTCAGTGCGATACAGAAGTATTATTAGAACTATATATTAAAGAAGGCCCAAAATGCCTCGATAAACTCAATGGCTTTTTTGCTTTTGCTGTTTACGACAAGCAAGATGCTACCTTATTTATAGCTAGAGACCGTCTGGGGATAAAACCGCTCTATTTTTTGCATGATGAAAATCGTGTGCTATTTGCCTCAGAAATGAAGTCCATCCTTTCTTATGGTATTGAGAAAAACCTTGATTTCACAGCACTTCGCACTTATCTACAGCTCAACTACATACCCGCTCCACGAACGATCTTCAAGGATGTGAAAAAATTACTTCCTGGTCAGTGCATGACGATTACCAATCAGAACGTGTCGATTGAGACTTATTATGAGGTAAAAAAGCAACCTCTAAACAAAGATAGTTATGAGAAGCAACAGCAATCATTTAGTCATTTATTAGAAAAGTCGGTACTTAAGCGATTGGTCGCGGACGTACCTTTGGGAAGTTTCTTAAGTGGTGGTATAGATTCTTCAGTAATCGCTGCGCTTGCCAGCAAGCACAAACCCGATATTCATACATTTTCTATAGGTTTTAGTGAAGAAAAATTCTTTGATGAAACCGATTATGCAAGAGCTGTTGCTAAAAAGCTCGGTACTGAGCACACCGTCTTTTCTCTTACAAATAAAGACCTATACCAACACGTTAATCAGATACTCGATTATATCGATGAACCTTTTGCCGACTCCTCGGCTATAGCGGTTTATATTTTATCTCAGGAGACCCGCAAACATGCTACAGTAGCACTTTCAGGTGACGGGGCTGATGAATTGTTTGCCGGATACAACAAACACGCAGCCTTTTATAAGATACTACAGGGTGGTAGCAAAGCTGAACTTGTAAAAGCACTAGGGCCGGTATGGTCGGTATTGCCTAAATCAAGGAATAATCCTGTCACCAATATATTCAGGCAACTCGATCGGTTTAGTAAAGGATCAAAACTCAATGCTAAAGAGCGCTATTGGAGATGGGCTGGTTTTGTAAATGAAAACGAAGCAGACAGCCTGTTGTCAGAAAGTTCTATCCATAACCTTGAACGCCAGGATTATGAAGAGTTTAAGCAGGAAATACTTAAACATATACCAGAAAAAGAAGACATCAACGATTTACTGCTTACCGATGTGAAGTTGGTGTTGCCAGACGACATGCTTACTAAAGTCGATCGTATGTCTATGGCTAACAGTTTAGAAGTGCGCGTACCATTCCTGGATCATGAAGTGGTTGAGTTTGCTTTCTCATTACCTACCGATAGTAAGATAAACTCAAATATTAGAAAACGAATAGTGCAGGATACATTCAGAGATATCTTGCCAGAAGAACTCTATAATCGCCCTAAAAAAGGATTTGAGGTGCCTTTACTGAAGTGGTTTAGAAAGGAAATGAAATCTCTCATAGAAGATGATTTGCTGTCTAAAGATTTTATAGAAGGGCAGGGGATTTTCAATTATCAGTCTGTCAGCAGACTTAAAAAGAAACTTTTCAGCGCTAACCCGGAAGATGTACATGCTCGTATTTGGGGACTGATCGTTTTTCAGTGGTGGTGGAAACGTTATTGCTCATAAGTCGCTCAACTTATATTTCTGTTGCAGATCATTTGTTGCTAACCTGCTCGTTTTACAATTAATACTATCTTTGCATTTGCTTAACAAATGATTAATCTGATAGATGAAAAACAGGGTTAAACTATTTCTAACCTACGGACTTTTCTGGTTGTGTTTTTTTGTAGCTGCGCGGTTGATATTTCTGGTATATTACTTAGACAAATCATCAGAATCTTCATTGGCAGATATCTTACTGTCTGTACTGCACGGCCTGAGACTTGACTTATCTACAACTGGTTATTTTCTACTAATACCCGGGTTAGTACTCGTGGCCTCCTCTTTCGTGAAAGTGTCAATAGTAAGGATCATCCTGAATATCTATACCGCCCTTCTCATCGTTATTTGTGCATTTGTTGTAGTTTTTGACTTAGAAATGTACCAGCACTGGGGATTTCGATTAGATGCCACCCCCCTGCTCTATGTGGGTGACGACACAACAATTGCCATTAGTTTTTGGGCGCTATTAAAGCTTGTTGTCCTCTGGGTTGTTTTAGTTGCCGTTTTTCTCATTGGCTATAAAAGATATGTATCCAAAAAAGTACTCCAATTAGGCCCGGCTTCATGGAAGAGTTCATTAGTGCTTCTTCTGCTCACAGGTGTTTTGATAGCGCCCATCAGAGGCACAACAGGAGTGGCACCAATCAATGTGGGTAGTGTTTATTTTCACGAGTCTAACATGTATGTAAATCATGCTGCCATCAATGTGGTCTACAATAGTGGGTATGCCCTATCTAAAATAAAAAGGCTTAAATACCCCAAACACTTCCTGGACAAAAACAACACAGAGAAGTATTACAATGAGCTATTTAAAAAATCTGGCGATACCAGCCGTTTAATTAAAACCGATAAGCCGAACATCGTCTTAATTATATTAGAGAGCTATACTTTCAAATTTATAAAGGCACTGGGCGGTATTGAAGGCGTTGCTCCAAATATTGAAGCCCTTACCAAAGAGGGCATTCTATTCGACAATTTTTATTCTTCTGGTGACAGGACGGACAAAGGCATTGTATCAATCATAAGTGGATACCCGGCTCAGCCTAAGGGATCGATTATCAAATACCCTAGAAAAACGCAACAATTACCATTTATCAATAAGTCTTTATCAGAATTAGGCTATGATACTGGCTTCACTTATGGCGGGAATATCGATTTTGCCAATTTCAGGTCTTACTTGAGTGCTGCAGGTTTTGATAATATCACGCATAGTGGAGATTTTCCTGATTCACTTAACCAGTCTAAATGGGGTGTGCATGACGAGTTCGTTTTTGATCGATTTCTGGATGAAACCAAAAAGGCTCAAGAACCATTCTTTAAAGTGATGTTGTCTCTAAGTAGTCATGAGCCGTTTGAAGTGCCTATGCCCACAGTTATTGAGGGTGACGATAATGTATCAAAATTTCTCAACTCAGCGCACTATACCGACAAAGCTTTAGGGGAATTTATTGATAATGCGAAAGAAACCGATTGGTGGAAAAATAGCTTGATTATAATCACAGCAGACCACGGTCACGGCATGCCGGATAATGGTGGTTTTGATAATCCTAACCGATTTAAAATTCCGATGTTATGGCTGGGAGGGGCGCTCAATAAAACGGATACGGTAATTCATACACTTGGCTCACAAACTGATATCCCTAATACAATTCTCGGGCAGGTCGATCAGCCAGATGATGCTTATTCTTTCAGCAACAACCTGCTAAGTTCTGATTACAAAGATTTTGCGGTGTACATCTATAATAATGGCTATGGTTTCATAAGCGATGATGTGTTTTTTGTTTATGATAATGTAGGCAAAAGGTACTTAAAAAAAGAGGGCATAAACACAAACGATACGCTACCTGGCATGTCTTATATGCAATCTCTATACAATGACTATAACAGTCGATAAAATGAGTCGTACAAAGGCATTATTCATCATCAACCCCAACTCGGGTACTCGCAGTAAGGAGCAAGTTCCAAAATTGCTATATCGATACCTTGATGGCCACATTGACTACGACATTGTATTCACAAAGTATGCCGGTGAGGCCACCAAAATAAGTAACGACAATAAAGGTAAATTTAACCTGATTGTAGCGGTGGGTGGAGATGGCACTATTAATGAAGTGGCCCGACCACTGATCGACTCAGAAACAGCACTTGGCATTGTACCTATGGGATCAGGCAACGGATTAGCTCGGCACCTTGGCATTCCTCTCAATCTTAAGAAAGCCATTATTACGTTTCAGCGTCCTGAGATTTCAACTATCGACACCATTAAGGTTGATGATCAGGCTTTTCTTAACGTAGCCGGTGTGGGTTTTGACGCGCACATAGCGAGCATCTTCGCAAAGAGTAAGAAGCGTGGCTTTATTACTTATGCTAATCTTGCTTTGAGGGAGCTCAATAAATATCGATATGCCGGATACAGACTTATAATTGACGGTATTGAAAAAACGGAAAAAGCCCCTTTTATCGTTTCTATTGCCAATGCAACACAGTATGGCAACAATGCTCACATTGCACCGGGTGCGAGAATAGCAGACGGCCTTATGGATATATGTATTTTACAAAAAGTACCTTTTTGGTACTATCCCATTCTGCTCTTCCACCTATTTAATGGCACCGTATATAAATCGAGATACTACCATTGTGCACAAGGAAAAGAGGTGATTATCAAGCGCATTTCAGAAGATAGTGAAAATCACTTCCACCTCGATGGGGATCCCTTTGATCTCAAATCAGACATCAAACTAACTATAAAGCCACTTTCATTAAAAGTGGCCTGTAGGTGCTAGTCCTGTCTGCTCAACTCTGCTTCGGCTGCTATAAAACCAAAAGCAGACCAGTGTTTACCTTCAATTACCTTATTAAAAATATCGTAAGCCCGGGTAGAATCCCCGTTGTATAGATACCAATTGCCTACTCCATAACCTTGAGTGGCCAAAGCAAGATCAGGGTCAGGATTTGCACTGCTCACCTCAAGCAACGAATCGGGTGACATCAAGCCCTTATACATGAGCAAACGCTTATGATAAGACTCATTTTCGATAATCTGCATGTCTCTATCAATCAACTGAAGCAGAGAATCTGCCTGAGACTTCTCTCCCAGCCTTCTGAGAGTCATGTATTTCCAATCAGTAGTAGCACACACCAAATCATCATTTACCGATGTCTTCATGCATTTATCATATAGCTTATTGGCGATGTTAAAGTCACCATTTAAATAGTAGGCCAGGGCTAAATGATACCACACATTAAACTGCGTATTTGAAAGCGGCTGATTGATTTTATTAGGAATGCCATCAGGCTCTATCTCCAGGGTATCTTTGGGCATCAACGAAGCTGCTTTCTCCAGATCATCGATAGCTTTGTCAAAATCACGTATGGAAATATACCTATGACCTCTATGCCTGTATAGCTTGTATGAGTCAGGGTACTCTTCTATGCCTTCGCTAAAAATCTCTATGGCATGTACATAATGACTTAGGTATGCCATTCTCCTCCCTAGCCATATATAATTTTCTTCGGACGGATTGGCTTTAAATCTTTTCTTAGCCTCTTTGAGATTTTGCTCCAGCTTCTGCTGAGTTTTCTCATCTCGAAGTGGCTCGTAGTAAGTAATACCTAATAATGAAACAACCTGAGGTTCCATGCCTTTAGTAAGCTCCTTCTCCTTATCCATCTTCTTCTTACAACCTACTGTTGCAAGAAGCACTAGTATTAATATATATCTCATTTGTCTAATCCAGGTTGGATTATAGTGTAACCTGTTCTTTCTTTTTCTTCCTTAACCATCATTTCCACATCTTTGAGCAGTGCTTTAGCATCATATACTATACCGTCTTTAATTGTATACTTTACACCACCCGCACGCACAACTTCATTATCTTCTGTAAGTCGTACAGCACCCGTACCATAAAGCACCTTTAAATTGGCCAATGGATTTTCTTCAACAATTACAAAATCAGCTAGTTTACCCACTTCTACAGTTCCTAGCTCCTCACTTGCTCCTAATGCTTCTGCACCGTTTAGTGTAGCTGCTCTTATAACCTCTAATGGATGAAAGCCCGCTTCTCTTAACAGTTCAAGTTCTCGGATATACGCAAACCCATACAATTGAAAGATAAAACCTGAATCAGAACCCGCGGTTACTCTTCCGCCTCTGTTTTTATACTCATTGATGAAGGTCATCCATAGTTTATAATTGTTTCGCCAGTTTACTTCCTGCTCCGTACCCCAATCATGCCAATAAGACCCATGAGATATTTTACTTGGTTGATAAAAATCCCACAATGAAGGCATGGTATAGGTCTCGTGCCATTCCGCTCTGCGTGCTCTCATCAAGTCTCTGCTCGCCTCATATATATTAAACGTAGGATCGATCGTAAAGTCGAGTTCCAGTAGTTCATTCATCACTTCATTCCACTTTTTAGAATACGGAGGTGCAGCCTGCTGCCACAGTCTCCCTGCCTCGCCAAAGCGATCCTGCTCATTGTTATAATTATAATCAACAGGATAATCCTGTACGGTGCGGTCGTCAAATAGTGCCTCGGGAAGGCCATACCAGTGCTCCATCGATGTAAGGCCTGCTTTGGCAGAGTTTAGCACATTCCATCTTGCTACAGCCATTTGTGCATGATGACACGCAGAACGAAGTCCTAAATTTTTATTTTCTTCCAGGGCTGCCTTCATAATTTCCGGAGCTGCACCAAAAAACTTAATGCCATCAGCTCCCTTTTTAGCATTTGCCTGCACCCATTCTCTTGCCTGTTGTGGTGTGCTAATATCTTCTTTTGATCCCTGCCCGAAAGCTGTATAGGCATAGATGCGAGGAGCTGTAATGTCATTTTTGGCGCTTTTTTCCTTTTGGTCCAACACCCAGTCCAAACCATTTCCTGCTGATGGATCTCTAACAGTAGTAATTCCATGGGCCATCCAGAGTTTAAATACATATTCGGCATCCGCGCCCTGTGCAGAACCTCCAATATGACCGTGCATATCTACAAAACCAGGCAATAAATACATGCCGGTAGCATCCAGCTCTTTACCATTATCTGCCAACTGAGGTCTTTTTTCTGGATCTATCGCAACACCAGGATAGCCCACCACCTTGATTTGCTTGATTCTGTTCTTTTCAACTACTATATCTACGGGGCCGGTGGGAGGCGCTCCATTGCCATTGATAAGCGTTACACCTCTAATGATAAGTTGTGGCCAGGGGCCTTCTCCCTGGGTTCTTTCAGGAGCTTTTTTTACCTGAGCGTTTAGTGAATATACACTCAGCAGACATGCGAGTAGAT
>NZ_SMMD01000130.1 GCF_009711475.1 Fulvivirga aurantia | reverse complement strand
TCAGCTGCTATTGGATTTGAAGTAGTAGGAAATCCTGAAATTAACGGAAATGCATATACATTTAACTCAGTTGATGGCAATAATGGTTGTGGACAAGCTGGAGGAGATTATATCAAATTAGACACATTAGCTGCTGATTGGTCAAACGGTTTCACGGTAGCAGGTTGGGTTAAATTTACAGAAGACCGATATTTCGAAAGAATAATTGATTTCGGAAATGGTAAAGGTGAAGATGGTGGAATGAACGTAACGTTTTCAAGACTGACTAGAAGTTCCGACCTGGCACTGACTAGCTGGATAGATAGTGACTCAGTAATGAATAGAGAAAAAGGTCGTTTAATAGCTCGTGATGCAATTGTAAATGGACAAATGTTATTTTATGTTGGAACAATTAGTCCTAGCGGTGAAATGAAAATATATATCAATGGTGAATTAGAAGCTGAAAAAGCAGATGGTAATCATGTGGCTAATGTAGAGAGAACTAAAAATTATATTGGACACTCTAGTTGGTGTAGCTTTGACCTTGATTTTAAAGGTACAATTGATGGATTGTACTTATACAACAAAGCCATTACCGAGGGTGAGGTAAAAGCTCTTTATGATCAGACAAGTAAGAAATA
>NZ_SMMD01000318.1 GCF_009711475.1 Fulvivirga aurantia | reverse complement strand
TACTTTAAAATCTTAACTTCTGTTCTTCTGTTAAGTCTTCTGCCCTCCGGGTTATCAGCTCCACTTTCAAACTGATTTTGAGCGATTGGTTTTTCTTCTCCATAGCCGACAGCAATTAATCGGGACGCAGATATACCTTTACCCACTAAATATTCTTTTATAGCATCTGCCCGGCTCTGTGAGAGTGCATGGTTGTGCTCACTTGAGCCTAAATTATCGGTGTGTCCACCAATTTCTATCACAGTGTTTTTGTTTCTCTCCAAATAGCTTTGAAGCAGGGTGAGGTCCTGATAAGCTTCAGGTTTAATGGTCGCATCATTAAAATCAAAGTAAATGTGCTCCATAACAAACACAGCGCCTTTTTTCACTCTCTTACTCAGTGATTGTTCTGATAGCACCTGCACATCCTGATTCTTGATTTTATCTAGTTTTTCTAACCACTTCAGGTCATTAATCATGGCAATATGAGGAAGACTATCACTTGCTGATGCTTTCGATAGGTCACTTATTTTAATATAATGAGTCTCGTACCCTTCTTTTGCAACAACCACATAGGCATCATGCCCGGGTTTATATTTTAATTTGAAACTTCCCTTGTCATCACTTTCGCTTATCCAATTTACACTATCAGGGTACTCTAAGTGAGTCAGGTCTGCCAAACCGATTTCGACCCCGGGGAGTCTTTCCATGGTTGTGTCATTCTTCACAATGAGCCCCTCTATAATTGAAAGTGATTCGTAATTGAAAGCATAGATGTCGTCACAGCAATTTTCCATAAACACCGACCGACTCCCGGTTCTGTTTGATACGAGCGTACCATCCTTGAGATATTCCCTCCAGCTGAAGTACGTGTCATCATATCCTGAGTTAATAGTGATGCCCATGTTTTCTGGTCTTTTCCAGCTTTTGAGTCCGCCATAGGCTTTAAATATATCATACCCTCCAAGCCCATTATGATAATCAGAGCTAAAATATAGTTCTTTGGTTTTACCGTGATAGTAAGGAGTTATCTCATTGCCTATGGTGTTAATCGCGCTACCGCAATTTATAGGTTCAGTCCAATCGCCAGCTTTAAAGGTTGTATACCAAATGTCTAATTGGCCTTTACCACCGGGTCTGTTTGAGCTAAAATAAAGCACTTCCGTCTTATGGCCACGTCTTGACATAACACCAAAGGCAGGTTGAGTGCTCGTATAGCTACCCAAATTAATTTTATTTCCTAGTTTTTCTGGTTCAGACCAGCTTCCATTTTTATAATCACTGACATATAAATCACATTTAATCTGATTTGTGGTATTCTGGCCGCATCGGCTAAATACAAATCGCTTTTTATTTAAAGAATAGCTGCCATTTGCAGAATGTAAATAGTCGTGAGAAAAGTCTTTTACAAGCTCAGGTTTTTTCCAATCGTCACCTGATTTTTTGGTTTCGTATAGGTTAACAGGAGGAACGAACTGTTCTTCAGCTGGTACTTCAATCAGCTTATCGCTGTTATAAGAGCTATAAATAAGGGTGTTGTTATCTTTCCAGAAAGCACCAAACTCTGAATATTTGCTATTCACTTTATTGGGTAGGGCGGTAATTTTAAACTCTTCGACATATGCATCCTGATACATTTGAAGTGCTTGTTTACAAGACTTGATTTGATTGTTTGCAATGCGTTTTAGCAATCTGAAATCTTCAGCGTTGGGGCGCAACCTTAAAAATTCAAGAAATATAGTCTTAGCTTCCTCATATTT
>NZ_SMMD01000205.1 GCF_009711475.1 Fulvivirga aurantia | reverse complement strand
GACCATGTAAAAATAGGATCTCATTGTTTTTGGCAGCACGTGCCATTGCTTGCTCAACCATTTTTTGCGTGAGATGATAAACTTTATCAAAACCTATAGAGTAAAATGTAAAATCACCGTCAAAGTCATAATAGATATCATCAATCAGTGTTAAGTCTCTTTCATTGTTTACTGCTACGTCAGATCGTATCGCACCATGATGGTTTGAGATAAAATAATCTGTTAGATAATATTTGGCTCCATAAGGGTAAGCAAAAGATACTGGCTCAAATCCTTTAGCCTTCATGGCTATTTTGTTAGCTATAATCTCATTGTCAATATAGTCTTGCCATGAGTACTGTTTTATATACTTACCTGAGATTACGTGCATATTTCCATGGCTGCCAATTTCATGACCTTCATTCTCTAGCTTGCGCAGGAGCTCTATTTCTTTGTAGTCAAGAGAGTCAAACTTAGTCACGAAAAACGTCACCTTGGCTTTATTTTTCTTCAATAATGGAGTCAAACTATACCATTCTTTAACGTATTGGTCATCAAATGATATGCAGATACCTGGTCGTTTTTGCTTATCAGGTGAGCTTGTGCAAGAGAGAGATTGCAATATACATGCGAATAAAAGCCAATAATATATTTTATAACTCATAAATATTTTATTTGAAGCATCTTAGGTAAATAGAGTAGAGGTCTCTTTTGCTGTCAAATTACTATAAGTCGCTAACTATAAACGGAATATGTTTTTATCAGCATTAAATTTATACTCAGTGTTCCTAGTTTGAAGTTTTTCAAATATAATCAAATAATTACGACAGCTCAGACAATTACCAAAACGCATGGGATGGTGGTGATACGCCTGATGGGGTTTACTTCTACAAATTAGAAACTCCGGATGGTGAGGTATTCACTGGTTGGGTAGAGATCTTACGAGGTACCGGACCTTGATAAATATTGATATTA
>NZ_SMMD01000465.1 GCF_009711475.1 Fulvivirga aurantia | reverse complement strand
GACTCTAATTTATTGAGCGTTTTTAGTTTTTCGATGCTAAGTCCTTCAAACTTTCTGGATATATCCCAGAGAGTATCCCCGGGTTGCACGGTATACATTTTAGAGCCATCTGCCGAGGTCATTATTTTAGGGCTCATCTGAACATGGGCAGGTTGATATCCCGGTTTTTGCCAGATAGATAATCTCTGACCTATACGAATTGTATTGCCACTCAAATTATTCCAATGTCTGATGTCAGAAATTCTGACTTTATATCTCTCGGCTATTGTACCCAGCACATCGCCACTTCTAACAATATGTGTGAATTTTTCTCTGCCATAAGTGCTGCCTATTCCATTGGTGGCCAATTGTTGCAATTCCGTTCTGCCCACTTTAGAAGCACTATCGAGGATAGTTACTCTAGTGTCGGTCAATAATTCTTTTATATCAGTAGGCACACGCAGCGGCATACCTTTACTTGTTTCTGGAATTACACCTCTCTTGAGCCCCGGATTGAGCTTTTTAAGATCATCTATGCAGAGATTCAATTGGTTAGCAAAGGTCTCGAGGTGTAGGTAATTCTTGATGTGAAGCGTGTCAACGTCCATGCTAAACTCCAAATCTTCTTGTTGAAAATTGTGCTCCTCTGCATAATTTAAAACATAAATCATGGCAACAAATTGTGGCAGGTAGGATCTCGTTTCACGGTATAGGTAAGGATAAATGTCCCAAAAAGACTTCTTATAGCCCGATCGTCTTATAGCTCTTCTGATGTTTCCAGGGCCGGTGTTATAAGCAGAAATCGCAAGTTCCCAGTCGCCAAACATGTTGTAAAGTTGCTTAAGATAGCGACAAGCTGCCTCGGTAGATTGTTCCGGATCCATCCGTTCATCGATGTACCAGTCCTGATGAAGGCCAAAATAACGCCCGGTGGATGGCATAAACTGCCACAAGCCTACAGCTCGTGCACTTGAGACAGCTGAAGGATTGAGACCAGACTCTATAATGGATAGGTACTTCAGCTCATCTGGGAGGTCGTATTTTTTTAAATACTTTTCAAACAAAGGGAAGAATACATTTTTCCTTTTGATGATCATTTTGGTATACTCACGATCTTTTACAGCGAAGTAATTGACAAACGCGTGTACTCTTGTGTTATAATTTAGGGGAATTTCACTGTTTAAGCAGCTTAACCTATCTGCTATTAAATCAAAATTAGCATCTCCTGGAATGTATTCGTAATCAGACTCTACAAAGTAATAAGTGGTAGAATCTGTCTTGAGTGTATCAGAGAAGGTGCTGGCGAAAGCATTCTGAGCCAGCTGAATCAGCAAAAAAACTAAAAAGATGTTTTTCATACTCAAGTTGATTTTTAAAATAAGTTGTGTGAAACTTAACCTATGCCACTATAGCTTATGAAGTTACGCAAAGGCTAGATAACCAACGTAACTTTAATTATTAAGATTCATTAGATGCTTTGAAAAAGCCAGTAATTTCCCCTCTTCAAAATCGTTAGCAACCGCCTGAAGACCAATCGGCATGCCTTCTTCATCTGACCCAGTAGGTATCGAAATTGCAGGAAGACCAGCAACAGAGGCCTGAACAGTATATAAATCTGCCAGATACATTTCTAAAGGATTTTTAGTGTGTTCGCCAATTTTAAAGGCCGTTGTAGGTGTTGTAGGTGCTAAAATAAAATCAAAGTCATTTAAAATAGCTTTGGTCTGCTCTCTGATTATTCTACGGACTTTTTGTGCTTTGTTATAATAAGCATCATAATAACTGGCACTCAAAACGAAGGTTCCGAGCATAATTCTTCTTTTTACCTCAGCCCCAAAACCTTCTGATCGGGTCTTTTTATACATCGCCTCAAGGTTTGCCGGGGTAGGGGTTCTGTAGCCAAATTTCACACCATCGTATCTCGATAGGTTAGAGCTTGACTCGGCTGTGGTAAGAATGTAATAAGTTGGAAGAATATATTCAAGTGTAGGCAGACTTACCGCTTCCACCTCATGACCAGCTTTTTTTAATAGAGATAACTTTTCTTCTAAATGCTGTTTAATTTTCGGATCAAGTCCCTCAGCTTCCAGTGTTTCTTTGATGTAAGCGATCTTAATTTTGCCTTTTATTTCTAGCTGCTGACTATAGACTGGCACTTCTTTTTGAGAAACCGTGCTGTCAAAATCATCTTTGCCTGCGATTACTTCTAGCGTAATGGCTGCATCTTCTACACTTTTTGTTAATATGCCAATACAATCAAATGATGATGCATAGGCGATAAGACCATGTCGGGAAATACGTGAATAAGTCGGTTTTAAGCCAAAAATTCCACAAAAAGCTGCGGGTTGCCTTACTGACCCTCCAGTATCTGAGCCAAGAGAAACCAGGCATGTGTCTGCCTGCACGGCTACTGCCGAACCACCAGAAGAACCACCCGGTACTCGATTTTCATCCTGTGCATTTAAAGTGCTGCCAAAAGCTGAGTTTTCATTAGAGGAGCCCATACCAAATTCGTCACAATTGTTGCGACCAATAATAATGGCGTCTTCATCAAGAAGTCGCTGTACGGCAGTACCGGTATATTGTGACTTATAGCCTTCTAGTATATTACTCGCGGCTTGCAAGTGATGGTTTTCAAATGCCAGAACGTCTTTTGTAGCAACGACCATTCCGGCCAGTTTACCGGCAGTACCATTAGCAAACTTCTTATCAATTTCTCGAGCTAGTGCTTTTGCTTCGTCAGCATACACTTCCAGGTAAGCATTTAGATGCTTACTTTTCTCGATATTATTAAGATAGTAATCTACTAACTCTACACAGGTGAGCGAGCCATCTTTTAAATCTTGCTGAATAAGATTTAAAGAAGTGTATGTTTTCAAGATTAGTGGCTTTTTTTATCATCTTCAGCAACAGAAGATGACTCATCTATATCTTTTTTGATTTCTTTAGTGGCGTCTTTAAATTCTCTTATACCGCGACCAAGACCACGTGCCAATTCAGGAATTTTCTTAGCCCCAAAAAATATCAA
>NZ_SMMD01000626.1:3432-4800 GCF_009711475.1 Fulvivirga aurantia | reverse complement strand
GCAGACATGCGAGTAGATATAAAGAAATCTTCATAGTTAACCATTAAAAAAATTCTATTGAAGTTAACTAAGAAGATTTCCAGAAACGACCGGAATTTGATGAGAGGTAATTGTATTTTATGGAGAGCAGCTTAATCCTGCAAAATCTCGATCTCCACCCTTACATTATGACGTGCTCTATGGCCTAATTTTTCATGTACCATGCGCTTACCACCCCAACCTTTTGTTTTGATACGAGACTCATCTACACCATTATCGATGAGATAATTTGCTACAATTTCAGCACGCTCTTTAGATAATTTCTTAGCAGTACCATAACCTTGCTTGTTATCATCAGATAATGTAAAATACTGTTTATCGTCACCAGGAGAGATAATTTTACCAGGAGCATTTCCATTGGTATGGCCATGTACTCTTATTTGATAATTAGGATTTTCTTTCATCATATCGAGCAAGCTGCGCAACTCATATTTAGACTCAGGCTTCATGATAGAGGCATTTTGAAAGAAATATACGTTGTACATAGTTACGATATCACCCTTTCTATACCTGATCATATCAAAATCTACCACGTACTTATCGCCTTGTTTTCTTACGAAAAGCTCAGAAGTATCCGGCTTCAGGTAGTTAAATGGAATTTGATTTTTTCTATATCCAAAATTATCAACAACCAACGCGAGTTCACCGGTGTGTGTTTCCGGGCTTGGTAGATCTACCGTATCACCAGCTTCAAAAACATCTAATAGCTTTGAGCGCTCTACATCAATTACCTGCACATCGCCTTCGATAGGCACTTGTGTTCTTGCATTAAGCACATTAAAATAAACATTAAGACGATCTTCTTCTTTTTCCTCAGATACCTCTTCCTCTTCTATTTCTTCCTCCTCTATTTCTTCCTCCTCTAAAACCTCCTCAGCCTCATTTTCTTCCACCTCTTCAGTCTCTGATTCTTCGGCTTTTGGTTTGTTTTCCTTCCCAGGCTTAACAGTTTCTGGTTTTTCTTTGGCTTCTACTGGTTCTTTTTTAGCCACTTCTTCTTTTCTTGGCTGTCCTATACTACTGCTGTGCACATACACCCATGCTTCACTAAAACCTTCCTTTTGTCTCAGTTTACGCATTTCTGCAATAGCCTCTTTGTAGTTTTTTGAATAGAAAGTATAGACGTAATAGTAACCTCTTCTACTGCTAAACCCATACTGAGCGTCTAGCCCCATGTTGCTTACCTGCTGGGCATAACGTTGCGCATAGGCTAGTTTACTCTCAGCATAAACACCCACAGTCACATAATAGCCTTCTGCTAAAGCTGGCTTATTATCAACGGCTGACTCACTGCTAAAAGTGGTGCTGCTAATAAGAATGATAAAAAGA
>NZ_SMMD01000626.1:0-3194 GCF_009711475.1 Fulvivirga aurantia | reverse complement strand
TGGTTACGGTATGGTCAATTTGGGGGCAAAATAATAATTATTCTTTAATAGTATCTAAAGAATTATGCATTTATAGGGCAGAAATCAACCGAAATTGTCTCTTAAGAAAATGTTGTTTAAACATCATACTTCCATAAAGTTTCGACAATAGATAAAGCCGCAGTTATGAGAGAGTTTAAAGTACTGCAGCATGATGATGATTTATACCTTGATAATAAAATTAAAGGGGTTTACTCTTCAAGTATCTCAATTTCGACTCGCACGTTCTTTTCTGCCTGCGAGCTGTGCTTATCGTAGATCATTTGCTTACCGCCCCAACCCTTTATCTCCATACGATTTTCACTTATTCCCTGATCAATCAACCAGTGCTGTATGGTATATGACCGGTAAAGCGACAGTTTTTTAGCACTTCCAAATGACTCTTTGTGCTCACCATTGATACCGAAGAAATTCTTATCCTCTTCATTGAGGTGGATAATTTTACCATGGGAATTACCATTAGTATGGCCGTGTATTTTTACTACCAGATTTTCATTTTCCTTCAACATATCGAGTAGACTGTTGAGCTCGTAAATTGATTCTGGCTGCATGATGGCTGCATCTTTAAAGAAATACACATTATACATTACCAGCACATCACCTTTCTTAAACCGCTTTAAATCAAAATTAACAACGATAGAATCGCCAATTAATTCAACAGCGGGATTTTCGGTGAGTGATTGAGGGTCATCAAGGTCGAGCGTATATTGCACCTCTCTGAAACCAAACATATTGGTTGCTACTTTCACCCTTCTGGTACCATTTTCAGGATCTGCTAATTCTACCAATTCGTGAGACTTAGCTTCTTTAAGTTGTTTTGCTCTTTCAGGATCGATAATATTTACCTTCCCCTTTACTTCTTTTAAGTTTTTAGAATTGATTGTATTGAAGTAGAGGTAATAGTGATTTTCTTTTTTCACAAAAGCCTCCTTTTCCGGAGTTTCTTCGGTTGCTACTTCATCACCAGATTCAATGGAAGCTTCGGGATCTTTAACGTCATCCACCTCAAGATCAGAAGTAGACTCTGCTTTTTTCTTACTTATTTGCTCTTTTTCCCCTTCAGGGAAGGGAGGTCCTGCATAATCAGTAACTGTATTGTCCTCACCTTCTTCTTCAATCTTAGTGCTACTGTTGTTTTTAGCTATCACTGATTTTTTCGGTTCGGGCTTGTCTGTAAAATCTCCCGTATAAGCCCATGCATCATAGAATTGAGGGTGTTCCTTTTTTAAAGCAATTACTTTAGCTTTAATCTCCTCCCGATCTTTGGATTGATCGATATACACGTAATAAAGGCCTCTAAACTCATTTTTACGCACAGTTGCTGTCATGTCGTATGATTTGACCATACTCACAAGTCTCTTGGCGTTGTTTTCTACTGAAAACGCTCCAATTACAGCATAGGAATTATGTTTAGGGTCAACAGCATCGCCTTGTGCCTTGACACTAACTACGGAGAGGGAGGTAAACAGCGCAACGTATAAAACAATATAGCGCAACCTCCAGCTAAAAAATTGAGGTGCCATGATCAAAAGATTAAAAAATAAACTTTAAAAGTTTCAACAAATCTAAGTTGTATACAACTTTAAATGTATAAAAAATAAATCAATTTTCACAACTAATTAGCTTACAGTATCTTATATAATGCTTTTTAAACAGAGAATTAAGCCCTATTTGCTATATCCGAACATTTCTTTGAGCCCTTCTGTAGGCACTACAAATAAAGATACATTTACATAAGGAGCAGGACTTAAGTTACTGGCTATCAATTCTTTTTCATCATATATCTTATCTCCATCGGAGG
The DNA here is from genome assembly GCF_009711475.1 of Fulvivirga aurantia. Classification (GTDB taxonomy): domain Bacteria; phylum Bacteroidota; class Bacteroidia; order Cytophagales; family Cyclobacteriaceae; genus Fulvivirga; species Fulvivirga aurantia. Next base: position 1,354 of record NZ_SMMD01000626.1, on the reverse strand, counting down.
CATCAATTCTTATATTGTAGTTTATTCCACCTTCCAATCCCATCCAAATAAAATCATAAACTCTTTTCTCTAAAGAGAGCATAAATTTCACGTCTGATCGTCTTATTTCGTACTCATCGAGGATATCTGTCTCTTCGTTTGCCGCAAATACACGATAACTTATGCCATCGGTATTATAGCCTCCATAAACTCTTGTACCATCATTTGGTGTGTATCTCACTAAAAATTTACCCGGCAATTTAGATTCAAACCCCCAGGTTTTATTCCATGATTTATTCCATTCAAATACGGGTAATATCATAGGCTGCCCCAGTGTATAATCGAAGTATAATCCTACTCCGTAAGCATTCATTTCACTCTTTTGCCAACCATAGATAAATGACAGAGAATATTTAGCAAACTCATACAACCGATCATTACTATCAGATACATCGCCATTTAATGCTGCTGCTACCCGCATGTTGATGTAATTCTCACTATTGAGACTATGCAGCATGTAAAATTTAAGTTTTCGTGACCTCAGGTGCTTGTGATGCAGTTGCTCATAAAACTCGTAGTTAAGGTTTTCTGGGTTTTTGAATGAGAAATAGTCGTACGTATACTCAAAACTACCCAATATCTGGGTGCGATCTTTGATCATAATAGGCACTTTTATATCATACTCCATATTCTCTAAGGAAGATATGGTAGCCTCATTATCTCTCAATCTTTGCACTTCGGCCTCTGATTCTATATCGCTATTTATTATGCGTGTATAACTGATATCTAAACCTCTTCCCAGTGGTTGATATTTTACATTTGGTGTGGCCCATTTGATGCTATCCTGGGCAACAGAAGGTAGAACTACAAGAATCAGAAATGATAAAAGTGCAAATTTTCTCATGCTAAATTTAAGGACAAACATCATGCAATAAGGCCTAAAATGCACCTAAAGCCGCTTTTTACCTATGTATTATGAAATACTTCACCGCATTTCGTGAAGATAATTCCACAATTGAATGTTGATAAACAAAAGCCTGCTTACTACATTTAGAAAAAAAATTGAACATGACTCAGACAATCAGATTCTTCGTTTTAATCTCCCTGGTATTATTTGCTGCTTGTGGCCAGACAGAAAACAAAACAAACGATACGGACGAAAGACTAAATGAAATGCCGGCCGAAGAGCGTGCGGAAAGGGCTTTATATAAAGAGGTGATGGACGAGCATGATGAAGCCATGCCCAAAATGGATAATATGATGCGTCTCAAGGGCAAGCTGCAAGAGAAAATTGATTTGCAACGAGAGTCAGCTGAAAATGCGGAGACCAGTGCGCTTGAAGAGGCGATTCAACAACTAGAAGCTGCTGATGAGG
>NZ_SMMD01000027.1 GCF_009711475.1 Fulvivirga aurantia | reverse complement strand
ATAAATTAGCCTTAAGTCTAAAGCATGTAGCTCCCCAGCTCTGAAAAACTCTTCGCTATCGCTCTGGGTGAGTTTCTAAATAGGTTTTATCACTTAGTTAACCAGGCTTCGTACCTCAGCCTGATACAAACAATAATGAGACCCCTACCTGCGCAGGGATAACGTTATAAGTGCACAGCCTTCATTTCAATCAAGAGATCCCTGCCCACGCAGAAATGACGCCACGGGAAAGAAATTAGCTTTAAGTCTAAAGCATGTAG
>NZ_SMMD01000202.1 GCF_009711475.1 Fulvivirga aurantia | reverse complement strand
CCGATTTCTTATCGTTCGACAAGTTCTTTTGTACCTCTTTCCGATAGGTTTCTTCAAGTTGTATTTTTTGCTTTTCTTCCTTTGTTAACATCGTTATTAATTCTCGCTGACCGACCAACTAAAATGAGTGTGCGCCACAGTTGCTAGAAGCACTGAAGGTTTTTTTATACATTATTCTTTCAAATGCACAGTTCGCATATTCATTTTAAGCATTTGTTAACGGCTTTGATTTTCATTCCAGTCCACTTTGGTTAGTTTACCATTTCTAATAATTATTACTGACACTTCCTTATCTCTAGCCGTTCCATAAAAATCTAAATTCATCAAAGTATAATTTCCATAATTTTTTGTAATAGGGTAATGAGTATAAATTTCTTTGTTAAAAAGCGGATGAACAATTTTGATTTCAGATCCATCAATCTCAGTTAAAAAAGTCAATCCATTTAAGTGGGCAATATATAATTGTCTGTCTCCATGTTCGAAGGTAGAGAACAATTGTATACCAAAAAGATCAAGCGTTTTTTGATAAGCGTCAGATTTGTCTGAATAGCCCAATGCCTGTCCTTCTTTTGTTTTGTTTACTGCACTATTTTTGGCCTTTGAAAGTTGACGTGGATCCGGAATAGATTTGATTTCTGATGAACCCATCATATGCCCTAAGTGTGCTAAAACCAAATAACTTCTGTTCTTTTTTAGAACTGAGTTAGCACAAGTCGATTCAGTAAAGTAGGTTTCGTTTGAGGCTTTATCAAAAAAGTAAATAGTTCCTCCCCACTCTCCTTGACAATCACCAAAAACAATATATTTATCATCATCAAAGAGTATTGGCTGATCTTTCACGGGAAGTCCTATTGTTGCTTTTACCCATTTTTTGCCTGACCATTCGTAAAGCCTGTTGAATAACTGATTTTTACTGTGAGCGTAAAGCTTACCATTAATTATCCAGT
>NZ_SMMD01000785.1 GCF_009711475.1 Fulvivirga aurantia | reverse complement strand
TTTTATATTGAAATACATAAGCGCTCCAATTATAATGAGTACAAGCCCTGTGATCAAAAGTAGTTTAGCCATATTCAAAATTAATAAATCATTATGAGTTCAGGGAAGCTATATCTTATACCCATTGTCATTTCAGAAAAGCAGACCAATGTCGTGCCTGAGCAAGTAAAAGAAGTAATTGAAAATACCGACTATTTCCTGGTTGAAAATCTCAGGACAGCGAGACGCTTCATTAGCAGCCTGCAAATGGGTATAACTATTGAAGACTTGCAGTTTGAAGAGCTCGATAAAAAGACGCCTCAGGCTACTGTAGAAAAGCTAATGAGCAAAGCAAAAACTGGTACCAATGTTGGCCTTATGTCTGAAAGTGGTTGTCCGGGGGTGGCCGATCCTGGTTCTCTAGCTGTAGACTATGCGCATAAAAATAATATACCTGTCGTGCCTTTAGTGGGTCCTTCTTCTATCTTGTTGGCTCTAATGGCTTCTGGTTTCAACGGGCAGCAGTTTGCATTTCATGGCTACCTTCCGATAGATAAAAAAGCTTTGGAGCAGAAAATTAAAGCTTTGGAGGAGGAGAGTAGAAGGAAAAATCAAACTCAATTATTTATAGAGGCTCCTTATCGCAACAATCAATTGGTAGAGCAGCTAAAGAAAAACTGTTATCCCAATACCAAGCTATGTGTAGCCAGAGATTTAAGTGGAGAACAAGAATGGATCAAAAGCACAACCATCGCAGACTGGCGCAAGATAAAGGTAGACCTGCATAAAATACCCACCGTTTATGCACTTTTTGCCGGGTAAATTCTGCCAGTTACACGACAGTAATACTCCTTGCCGAACATGAGATTTTATTTTAACCTCTGATGGCCTAAATTTGTGCCCTTCAAAATAAGACTAACATAAACTAAACTATAAACGTATGCCATATTTATTCACGTCCGAGTCTGTGTCTGAAGGACATCCGGATAAGGTTGCAGACCAGATTTCTGACGCCTTAATAGATAACTTTTTAGCATTTGACAAAGACTCAAAAGTGGCTTGCGAGACACTTGTGACCACCGGGCTCACTGTTTTAAGTGGAGAGGTAAAGTCAGAGGCTTATCTCGATGTACAACAAATTGCCAGAGATGTAATCAACAAAATTGGTTATACAAAAGGTGAGTATATGTTTGATGGCAATTCTTGCGGAGTAATTTCTGCAATTCATGAACAGTCACCAGACATCAACCAAGGTGTAGATAGAGGTAATCCTGAAGAGCAGGGTGCCGGTGACCAGGGTATGATGTTTGGCTATGCGACCAATGAGACAGATGATTATATGCCTTTGGCGCTTAATATTTCTCATAAGTTGTTGAAAGAGCTGGCTGAGCTTAGAAGAGAAAATAAAGAGCTCACCTATTTAAGGCCAGACGCTAAATCACAGGTAACTATTGAGTACTCTGATGATAATGTGCCTCAGCGTATTGACTCAATTGTAGTTTCTACACAGCATGATGATTTTGACGAGGAAGGAAAGATGCTCGCGAAAATTAAGGAAGACATCATTAACATTCTCATTCCTCGAGTAAAGGCACAATTAAAGCCGGAGATTCAAAAGCTATTTAATGATAAGATTAAGTATCACATCAATCCTACTGGTAAGTTTGTGATTGGTGGTCCTCATGGAGATACTGGTCTAACTGGCCGTAAGATCATTGTTGATACTTACGGAGGAAAAGGTGCTCACGGTGGAGGAGCTTTTTCTGGTAAAGACCCGTCTAAAGTAGATCGCTCGGCTGCTTATGCTACGAGACATATTGCCAAAAATATGGTAGCAGCTGGTGTGGCTGACGAGATTTTGATTCAGGTATCTTATGCGATTGGTGTAGTAGAGCCTATGGGTATTTTTGTAAATACTTACGGCAAATCACACGTAGATATGAGCGATGGTGAGATTGCTGAAAAAGTTGCTGAAGTATTTGACATGAGGCCTTTTGCCATAGAAAACAGACTCAAATTAAGAAATCCTATTTACTCAGAAACTGCTGCTTACGGACACATGGGGCGTAAAAATGAGGTAGTCACGAAAGAGTTTAAAGCTGTAGATGGAACGGTAGTAACAAAAGAAGTGGAGTTATTCCCATGGGAAAAGCTTGATTATGTAGATAAGGTAAAAGAAGCCTTTAACATATAATTTTAAGATAAGGGAAATAAAAAAGGGGCGTAAGCCCCTTTTTTTATTCATTAATGTCTCGTCTTAATGAGCCATTTGCTTTAGTTTAAATTTTTTCAATTGTCTTCTTAAAGCCTCAGTAGCGAGGTCGGTAGCTTCTTCAAATGATTTAGCTTCTTCCTTGGCAAACAACTGCTGGCCGGGAATATTGAGTTTAATTTCTACGGTTTTGTTTTCTACCCCTGAATTATTTAGTCTTAAAAACACTTCACCATCAACCATTCGGTCGTAAAAGGTTTCAAGCTTGTCTACTTTTTTCTGGATGAAATCTAGCAACTTTTGGTCGGCATCGAAGTGGATTGAGTGCATTTGTAATTTCATAATCTTACAATTTTAAAAGGTTAGAAAATTTTATTTAAGCTTTAGGGTGCGCCTGGTCAAAGACCGATTTTAGTTTATCGAGCGAATTATGCGTGTAAACCTGTGTCGCGGCCAAGCTTGAATGCCCTAGCAGGTCTTTTACAGCGTTTAGCTCCGCTCCTTTATTGAGAAGGTGTGTAGCAAATGTATGACGCAATACATGGGGACTACGCTTCTCTATTGTGGTAAATAAATTAAGATACTTTTTTACTGTTCTGTATATAAGCATTGGGTAACATCGGTCTCCGGTTTCAGTAACGAGTAAGTACTCATCTTCTTTTGCCGAAACAGACATTTTTTTTAATTGCTTATAATCTTCTATTACATGCTTAAGATTATTAGAAAACGGAATTATTCTTTCCTTGTTTCTTTTTCCCAGTACTTTAATTGTGTTTGAATATATATCGATATCATCCGTCTTGAGATTAATCAGCTCAGAAAGACGTATACCAGTACCGTAGAGTAATTCCAGGATCAATTGATCACGCTTTCCTTCAAAATCTCTGCTAAACTCACACTGGTCCAGCAGGCGGGTGATGTCCGGCTCGTTTACAAATTGTGGGAGAGCTTTGTTGGTTTTCAAAGCTTGAATTTTCCAGGTAGGATCCTTGGTAATAATTTCTCTCTTGAGGAGAAATTTGTACAGCGCCCTTAAGGATGCCATCTTCCGATTTACAGACCGAGGCGATGTTCCTTTTTCTACCAAAGACACTACCCAATGCCGGATAGAATTATGGCTGGCTTCTTCTAGCTTCTCGCCATAGTTATCAGTAAGAAATTGCTCAAATTGATTGATGTCATTTTCATACGAGGTGATCGTATGAGCGCTAAAACGCTTTTCGTATTGTATGTATTTAAGGAAGGACTCCCGCATAAAAAAATAGTACTACAAGCCGTAGCTCTGTAGTACTAAATCTAATAAATATTAGCGGGAAATTACAGTCAATTAGTAGTTTTCTTCTGCGTACTTTTTCTGTCTGTATTTTGCTTTTATGATTTCAGTTCTTCTCTGAACAGAAGGTTTCTCGTAGAAATTTCTGGCTCTTAATTCTTTCAAAACACCAGTTTTCTCAAACTTCTTCTTAAATCTTTTTAGAGCCTTCTCTATAGATTCGTTTTCTTTTACGTTTACTACGATCATTTTTTATACACCTCCTTTCAAATGGACTGCAAATTTAGAGATAATTATTGGAAATACCACGATATAATTAAAATTACCGATTACCAATAAAAAAGGGTGGCTATTAACCACCCTGTAATTGTTATATAGGCTTTTAATTATTTCAATATAGCGCGTGCAATTACCAGTTTCTGAATTTCTGATGTTCCTTCTCCGATAGTACAAAGCTTTACGTCTCTGTAAAATTTCTCTACAGGATAGTCTTTAGTAAATCCATATCCTCCAAATATTTGTACAGCTTCATTAGCAGCTTTTACCGCAATTTCAGAAGCATATAACTTAGCCATAGCAGACTGCTTATTCACCGACTTGCCTTTGTTCTTCAAATCAGCGGCTTGGTGTGTTAAAAGCTTCGCAGCTTCAATTTCTGTAGCCATATCAGCCAGCTTAAAAGATATACCCTGAAACTTCGCTATTGGTTGGTTAAACTGGTGTCTCTCCTGAGAGTACTGCAAAGCTGCCTCATATGCACCCTGTGCTATACCTAAACTAAGCGCTGCTATTGAGATTCTCCCACCATCTAGCACTTTCATAGCCTGGATAAAACCTTCACCTTCGCCACCTAACATTTGGTCCTTATGAATTCTGCAATTCTCAAAAATCATTTCTGCAGTTTCTGAAGCTCTCATACCTAGCTTATTTTCTTTTCTACCTGCAGAAAAACCCGGTGTTCCTCTTTCTATAACAAAGGCCGTCATGCCGTGAGAGTCGCCTGTTTCGCCCGTACGAACGATCACAACCGCTACATCTCCAGATTTACCGTGAGTGATCCAGTTTTTAGCGCCATTAATCACATAATAATCTCCGTCCTTCTCAGCTACGGTACGCATGTTTCCTGCATCTGAACCTGTATTAGGTTCCGTAAGACCCCAGGCACCGATGTGCTCAGCGGTAGCAAGTTTTGGTAAGTATTTTTTCTTTTGCTCTTCGTTTCCGAATTGTAAGATGTGACCAGTACACAAGGAGTTGTGAGCTGCCATTGATAAGCCGATAGAACCATCAATTTTTGAGAGCTCTGCAATAGCTGTTACATATTCATGATAGCCAAACCCAGACCCACCGTACTCTTGTGGTACTAAAACACCCATTAGACCTAAGTCACCTAATTTTTTGAATAAAGGAATAGGAAACTCCTGTGACTCATCCCATTCCATCATGTGTGGTTTTATTTCCTTCTCTCCAAAATCTCTCACCATCTGAGCAATCATCTTCTGGTTTTCTGTTTCCTCAAAAGAGATGCCTGTGTTTGTTTGTTCTGCTACTGCTTGCATTTTTATGATATTGTTTTAGTTCAAAATTACCGCAATAAAGTTGATTACCCAAACGAATGTTAGTTTGGTAAATTTTTTAACAGTTTCATAAAACAATATTTATGTTCCGAATGTATTATAAATCATTATTTTTGAACCCTTTAATTGAAAATCGAAAACTATAAAATATGAAAATAGCTGTTGTAGGAACTGGTTACGTAGGCTTGGTAACCGGTACATGTTTTGCCGAAACAGGTAATACTGTTACTTGTGTTGATATTGATGAGAAAAAGGTTGAAAGCCTTAATAATGGAAAGATTACGATATATGAACCAGGGTTAGAGGCCTTGTTCGAAAGAAATATACAACAAGAGCGACTTCACTTTACCACCGACTTAAAAGAAGGAATAAAAGATGCAAAAATCATATTCCTTGCCTTGCCAACACCTCCTGGTGAGGATGGCTCAGCTGACTTGCAATACGTATTAAAAGTTGCTGAAGACTTAGGGCCAATTTTAGAAGACTATACCGTAATAGTAGATAAGAGCACAGTGCCTGTAGGAACTGCAGAAAAAGTACATGCCAAAATTGCGGCTAATGCAAAAGTAGATTTTGATGTAGTTTCTAACCCAGAGTTTTTGAGAGAAGGAGTTGCTGTAGAAGACTTCATGAAGCCTGACCGTGTGGTAGTAGGTACTGAGTCTGAAAAGGCAAAGAAACTTATGGAAACGCTTTATGCACCATTGGTGAGACAGGGTAACCCAGTGATTTTTATGGATGAGAAATCTGCCGAGCTCACAAAATATGCGGCAAACTCATTCCTGGCGACTAAAATCACTTTTATGAACGAGATTGCTAATATGTGTGAGCTCTTAGGAGCTGATGTAGATGCTGTAAGAAAAGGCATGGGTACTGACTCACGTATAGGTAAGAGATTCTTATTTGCTGGTATTGGCTACGGTGGTAGCTGTTTCCCTAAAGATGTTCAGGCATTAGCTAAATCTGCTCAGGAAGTAAATTATGACTTTAGTATATTAAACTCAGTAATGAGTGTAAACGAAGGTCAGAAGACTAAATTAATACCTCGTATAAAGGAGTATTTTGGCGGAGATCTTAAAGGAAAGAAAATTGCACTTTGGGGGCTGTCTTTCAAACCTTATACTGATGATATTAGAGAGGCACCTTCTCTTTATAACATAGACCAATTAGTAGCTGCCGGAGCAGAAGTGCAAGCTTATGATCCTGAAGCTATGGAAAATGTGAAAGGTGTAATTGGAGATAAAGTATCTTACTACAATGATGCTTACCAGGCACTAGAAGGAGCTGACGCTTTATTTATTGCAACAGAATGGCCTGTATTTAGAACTCCAGACTTTGACAAGGTTTCATCTTTATTGAAAAATAAGACTATTTTCGATGGAAGAAACCTGTATGATCTAAGCGAAATGAAAGAGCTTGGTTATACTTACTTTAGCATTGGAAGACAAACTGTAAATGGCAAATAAAAAAAGAGTACTTATTACCGGTGCTGCCGGGTTTTTAGGGTCACACTTGTGTGATCGTTTCATGGATGAAGGTTATCATGTCATTGGCATGGACAACCTCATTACCGGTAATATCAAAAACCTGGAGCACTTATTTCATAATGAGCATTTTGAGTTTTACAACCACGATGTGTCAAAATTTGTACACGTACCTGGTGAGTTAGACTACATCTTGCATTTTGCCTCTCCGGCAAGCCCCATTGATTATCTTAAAATACCTATACAAACCTTAAAGGTTGGTTCTTTAGGTACTCATAATCTGTTGGGTTTGGCAAAGGCCAAAAAAGCAAGAATGCTTATTGCTTCTACTTCAGAAGTATATGGTGATCCGATGGTACACCCACAGACGGAAGAATACTATGGAAATGTAAATCCTGTAGGACCTAGAGGCGTTTATGATGAGGCCAAGCGTTTTCAGGAGGCTATGACGATGGCTTACCACACTTACCATGGTGTAGAAACCCGGATAGTGAGAATTTTTAATACCTATGGGCCTCGTATGCGACTCAATGATGGCCGCGTGTTACCGGCATTTATCGGGCAGGCTTTAAGAGGTGAGGATCTTACTGTTTTTGGAGATGGGTCTCAAACACGTTCTTTTTGCTATGTGGATGACTTGGTAGATGGTATTTATAGATTGCTACACAGCGACTATGTGCACCCTGTAAACATTGGAAATCCTGATGAGATTACCATAAAAGAGTTTGCTGATGAAATCATAAAACTCACAGGCACTACTCAGAAAGTTGTGTACAAACCTTTGCCAAAAGATGACCCTATGCAAAGGCAACCTGAAATATCTAAGGCCAAAGAAATATTGGGCTGGGAACCGAAGGTAAGCCGGGCAGAAGGGCTAAAAATAACCTACGATTATTTCAAAGGGCTCTCAGAAGAGGAGTTGAATGCTTCGGAGCACTATGATTTCGAAGGATTTATAAGAAAATAAGGCTCAGTTAATATTCATAAAAAAGGCCACTGATTACAAAATCAGTGGCCTTTTTTGATAAGCAACTTTCAGTTTAGCAGTCTATATTTTCAAAGTTTGTGTCCCAGCAGTGAAAAAGATCATCTCCATAGAAATCGCTATTCTTTATTCTACCATTCCCATCATTTGAGTTCCAGTCGATTTCAACAAGGTTGTCGTCCTTATCAATATATATATCATAAGATCGGTTAAATTCCACATCTGCTGACTTCGAATACTCGATATATGAGCCATTAAGATCAGCTGTAGCATCTATACTCGTATATTTTATTTTACCTATCTCTTCATTTTCTTTTTCCCAGTCGATACGTAAGAAATCTCTTGGGCTATCGCCATCGATATTTAGCATCCAATAACCTTCAGTTCCTCCTGTGTTCATCACCCCGGAATACCAAAGAACGTCTTGAAAACCGTTTTGCTGTGATATATACATATTCCACTCAACACCATCATTTACAAAGCCGGCAGTAAGCTCAGAAGAGTAGGTTCTGCCTACCACATCATAGTCAAACCTCCAAACCCAAAGAGCCCGATCGCTGTCATAAGAGGGTTTTTGACTAATGGCTGCTTTGAAGGCGCTTACTGGTATTGCTAAATTTACAGCAAGTATGGTATTCCAAACTCCCACAGTGGTAGCAGCTACTGCCCAATTGTTACTTTCCTCAATCCTTCCACCACTGTTGTCTTCCTTAAAATTAGAGAAGTTCATCTCCATTGTAGCCACAG
>NZ_SMMD01000004.1 GCF_009711475.1 Fulvivirga aurantia | reverse complement strand
GTCCGGAATGACAGCAGTTTTGAAATTGTGGTTTCATTCTCCTCAGAGTTACTCACAGAGAACTCTGAGGCATCTGGAACTCAGAGTCCCTTGGCAGGTGACTCTGAGTGGGTGATTTACAATTAAATACTGTCAGGCTGAGGCACTCGAAGCCTGTAATCCATGGATAGTACGTCACTCAGAGGAGGACCGTAGGAGTCCGAAG
>NZ_SMMD01000127.1 GCF_009711475.1 Fulvivirga aurantia | reverse complement strand
GAGGAGGACCGTAGGAGTCCGAAGAGTCTCGGGAGAGCCTTTAGCTGCGAGCTGTGAGATGCGAGTAGAATTGATTACTTAGAAACTGCTCACCTTTCTATTACTCTATTATTAAAATGATCGTCATTCCTGACGAGCGCAGCGGAGATCAGGAATCTCTAGCAATAGATACAAGATTCCGGATCAAGTCCGGAATGACAGCAGTTTTGAAATTGTGGTTTCATTCTCCTCAGAGTTACTCACAGAGAACTCTGAGGCATCTGGAACTCAGAGTCCCTTGGCAGGTGACTCTGAGTGGGTGATTTACAATTAAATACTGTCAGGCTGAGGCACTCGAAGCCTGTAATCCATGGATAGTACGTCACTCAGAGGAGGACCGTAGGAGTCCGAAGAGTCTCTCTTAAAGCCTTGAGCAGCGAGCTGCGAGTTGGGAGTAGGGTTAATCACTTAGTAAGTTGCTTCGCTGCGCTCAGCATGACTTGTGCTATTAAATTTGTCATCCCAACCTTGTGGAGGGACCTATTAATTTATGCTTCCAATTATATTCAAAGACCCCTCGATTCCTCGGGATGACTTGTGGTATTATCTTTGTCATCCTGAACTTGATTCAGGATCTC
>NZ_SMMD01000011.1 GCF_009711475.1 Fulvivirga aurantia | reverse complement strand
TCCATTGACAGGCGTACAATTAGATTGGTCTACAACATTAGTTGCAGGTAGGGGGGTAACCTGATTATCAACAACTGTTATTTCACGTGTGCTTTCACAACCTGTAGCATCGTTGGTAGCCATTACTGTATAAATACCGGCAGCCAAACCCGTAATGCTAAACCCAGGAGCAGGGAGTATTTCATCAGCTGGCGCTGTACTTTGTCCTGTATACCAA
>NZ_SMMD01000209.1 GCF_009711475.1 Fulvivirga aurantia | reverse complement strand
ATAACCATTGCTGTGGGTCTAGTGCTGTTACGCTCTTTCTAACTTCAAACTTTAATTCAGAAACCCCGTCCTTATTCGTCAATATCTCGCCAAGCTCCTGGTTGGTGCTCACGGCTTGTCCTTTTTTTACATAGACTTCTTTAAGACCTGCATACACTGTAAAGTAATCTCCGTGACTCACCACAATGGTATTGCCTACCAAAGGAACAAAAGCTACCGTGCTAACGGTGCCGTTGAAAATGGATTTTACTTTTTCATCTTCTTTAGTCTGGATATTTATACCTGTACTATTTAATACGATACCTTTTAGTACAGGGTGCTGTTGTCTACCAAACTTTTGAGTTACGAAACCAGACACCGGCCATGGTAAACTAGATTTGTTTTCGTTGAAGCTATTCGAAAGACTGACAGATGCTTCTGTAGATTTTTTCTCTGCAGCTTTGGCACGAGCTATCTCCTCCTTTATAATATCGTTGATCAACTTGTCGAGCTTGGCAACAGCATTCTTTCTTTCGTCAAGGTCTTTCTTTAGTTGTTTCTCTTGTTTTTTTAAGTTGGTTACAAGTAAGCTTTGATTTTCTTTAAGGTTAGTAAGACTTCTGCTTTCCTTCAGTTGCTCAGCTAATAGTATGTTTTTCTCAGAGAGCTTGCTTTCAATAATGGTGAGCTGGTCGGTAAGCGTACGCTGTACTTTATTAATTTGCTCTGCTTGAGTTTTACGTGCTTTGCCATACTGCTCCATATATTTCAAGCGCATAAAAAACTGATTGAAGGAGCTGGCAGAAAAGATAAATGTCAGCTTATTGAATCCTTGATTAGCTTTATGTGCCGCATACACCATAGCGGCATACTCTTTTTTAAGGTTATTCAAATCTTCTTCCAAAGCTTCTATAATAAGGTTTGTCTCCTCGATATCTTCAGAAAGTAGCTGTAACTCACCTCTTATTGAGCCAATAAGGTCTTC
>NZ_SMMD01000149.1 GCF_009711475.1 Fulvivirga aurantia | reverse complement strand
TGTGGAATTTTTTTGAGTAACCTATGGACCTAAGCTTGTTCATGTTAGCTTCAGTAAAATACTGATATTTATCCCTGATGTCAGCTGGAGTGTCTATAAAACCAATATCTTCTGGTTTTTCCAATGCTTTAAATACAGCTTTCGTTAGATCAAGAAATGTTCTCGCCTTGCCACTTCCAAGATTGTAAATTCCAGAATCCTTACGATGTCTCATCAGCCAGAAACAAACATCAACCACGTCCTTTACATACACGAAGTCTCGCTTTTGCTCACCATCTTTATAATCAGGGTTGTGTGATCGGAAAAGATTCATTTTTCCAGTCTCTTTAATCTGATTGTACGAATGCCATATTACTGAAGCCATTCTACCTTTATGGTATTCGTTAGGGCCGTATACATTAAAGAATTTCAGGCCTGCCCAGAAGAAAGGTTTTTTCTCTTGCTCCTGAGCCCAAATGTCAAAATCTTGCTTTGACTGTCCGTAAGGATTTAAAGGTTTTAATTGAGGTATTTTAGATTCATCATCATCGTAGCCATGTTCGCCCAGGCCGTAAGTGGCTGCAGAAGAGGCATAAACCAACGGAATCTGATATTTTACGCAGCGATTCCATACATCTTTGCTGTACTGAATGTTGAGCTTATTAAATATCTCTAGATCAAAAAGAGTAGTGTCTGTTTTCGCACCAATGTGAAAGATAAACTCAACTTCCTCATGATTATTA
>NZ_SMMD01000235.1 GCF_009711475.1 Fulvivirga aurantia | reverse complement strand
GTAAATCAGGTTTATGCTTTTAGTTGGTTATATAGTCGCGCTTATTACATCATTTTACCTTCTCGCAAGAATAAGCGACCACTATTTTGTAGAGTCTCTCGATAAAATTGCCGAAAAACTTAAATTATCACATGAAATGGCCGGTGCTACCCTAATGGCCATTGGGTCTAGTGCCCCTGAGCTATTTGTGGCAATTATTTCTCTTGTACGTTCTGGAAACCACCAAGCCATAGGTGTAGGTACGATCGTTGGGTCTGCACTATTTAATATACTCGTAATTATAGGTGCCTCTGCGATGGTAAGAAGCGCCAAACTCATCTGGCAGCCTGTTTTTAGAGATCTTCTATTTTACCTCATTGCTGTAGTCTTATTATTTATCGCACTTCAAAGTGGTGCAGTTTCTTTGTTAGAAAGCATGATTTTGGTTTTCGTATACATACTGTACGTGATCGCTGTGAGGTACGGAAAGAAGGTTTTTAGCTTCGTAGATGGCGATAGCCTAGATGACGATGAGCCTTTTATGGATGAGTCTTTAAAAGGTTGGAGAATCATTTTCAGGCCACTCCATATTATACTTGACAAGTTATTTCCACCCAGAGAATATTACTGGACCACATTTTTATTTTCTATAGGTGCTATTGCACTCCTATGTTGGGTTCTCGTTGAATCTGCTATTGGTGTATCGCATATTCTTAATATACCTGAAGTAATCATTGCGCTTACAGTATTGGCTATCGGTACTTCTATACCAGATATGATTTCTTCAATAATAGTTGCCAAGCAAGGGCGAAGTGGAATGGCCGTAAGTAATGCTATTGGCTCAAATATCTTTGATATCCTGATCGGGCTGGGTCTGCCGTGGATGTTGATCCTTTTATTTACAGACAAAGGTGTATCGACCTCTGTAGAAAACCTTTTTGAGTCAGTAATACTTCTAATTGCTTCCGTGATATTTATTTTCGGCACATTACTGATCACCAAATGGAGGATCGGAAAGAAGGTAGGTGTATTTCTTATTGCTCTATATGTATTTTATTTGGGAAGGGAAATTTATATGCTTTACATATCGTAGGACAGCGATTGTTTCTTGACTACATCAAACAATGGTAGCCTTACCACAAACT
>NZ_SMMD01000372.1 GCF_009711475.1 Fulvivirga aurantia | reverse complement strand
CGCTAATGGATTAATTTAAAAACTAGCTCTCGTAGAAGCTGGCCATCATCGGTAGAAACGTTATCTACACCTTTAGATTTCAAATCCGCCACTTTTATGTAGTGTATATTGCCAATAACCTGTGCGAGATCATAATACCTTGTGGCTGTGATATAATCCTTCACAAAATACGGACTCACTCGTAAAACAGAAGCCAGGTTACGCTCAGACTTGTCTTTTGTGCCATAGATCATCAAAAGCTTACTGTAAAAAGAGTACAAAATAGCTATAACCGGAATAATGGGGTTCTTTTTGGCATTGGCCTCAAAGTAATTTACTATTTTATTGGCTTTCACTACGTCCTTTACCATAAGTGCCTTCTGCAGCTCAAACACATTATAATCTTTACTTATACCCACATACTTCTGCACCACATGTTCGTCAATCTGCACCTTGTCTTTAAAATTGATGAGTATTTTATCAATTTCGTTAGAAAGACGCTCAAGGTCATTTCCTATTGACTCAGACAACATCTGCACTGCCTTTGGTGTAGCCTTGAAGCCTTTAGATCCTAAATATTGCTCTACCCAGGCAGGTACTTGATTATCATAAAGCTTTTTTGTGGTGACCGTTATAGCATGTTTATCTATGAGTTTGCCTAAAGACTTTCTTTTGTCGAGTGTTTTATTCTTATGACAAAAAACCAAGATAGTTGTAGCCGATGGGTTTTGTATATAATCTATTAGCAATTTTTGCCCATTCTCTTTATTTAAGTCATTGATCTGCTGAGCTTCCTTTACAATTACGACCTGTCTTTCTGCCATCATAGGAAATCTTCGCGCATTGGTAAGCACATCGCTCATGCTTACATCTTTACCGTACATGATGGTTTCATTAAAACCTTTTTCGGTCTCATTCAGCACATTATCTTCAATGTAATCTGATATGAGATCTATGTAATAGGTCTCCTCGCCTTGAAGAAAATAGACAGGTGCATATTTTTTACTTTTTAATTCAGAAAGTACTTTGTCAGCTGTTTGGCCCATGAAATTTTGTCAGTGTTTTAGTGGCTACGTTGCAAATCTAACAGAAGGATTAAATTTTTTATAATACCTTCTCAAAGGGCAATAATAAAAGTTTTTGAACGAAAGTCTTTGTGTATCAGATATTCCACACTTCGTTAAAAATATTCTTCAACATTTTACAGAAAAATCCGTTACTGACACCTCAAGGTGCAGATTATCTTGGTATGATTTGTGCAAAATATCAGTAGAACTAAAAAAACAATCGAAAATGAGAAAATTATTTAATCAACTATTAATGTTTAGTGCCCTTAGTGGTACATTATTTTTGGCTTCATGTAGTGATGATAATGAAGAAATTACCCCCACTACACCACCAGATGAAGAGACGGTGGTTTTAGAAATGGAAGAAGGTGACGCTTCCAAAAATGTATCTGTAGATGTGGATGCAAATACTAATACTCAAACTGTAAGAGTAAAATTTACATCAACTGACAACATGAACAGATTATATGTTACTGAGAATGTGAGTGCTCAAGGTGATGAGCCTTTTAAATTAGAGGAACTAGTTGAAGGTATCGATGCTAAAGGAGATGGATCTATAGATTTAGATAGTCAGAATAAAACGGCTTTCGAATTTGAATTTGATCTTCCAGTTCCTTCAGTAGGTACAGGTACTGTTGTCTATACTTTCTGGGCAACCAGTGGTAGAGGTGACTACAGAGATGTAACTAAACGATTAGTAGTTGGTCCTGGTACAATTACCTTAAATTACGGTGGTACTAACTCAGCTGCGGAAGTAAAATCTTATTCTGCTACTATGTTTGCTGCACCATTAGCTGATGGGTCTTCGAAGACTTTTATTTCTCTTTTGGATGGAGAATTATTTAGAATAAATCAGGGAGAAGAATATGCTGCCTTCTGGGACTTCGGTTATTATTACGGAGGAACTGGTAAAGCTTCTTTAGCATCAACTTTTAATTATCCATCGGATGTTATTGATGTACCAAATATATCTGGTACTGCCAAAGAGGAATTAAATGAAGCATTTTTCGCCTTATCTACATCTTTTGATGCCACCGCATTTGATAATGT
>NZ_SMMD01000492.1 GCF_009711475.1 Fulvivirga aurantia | reverse complement strand
AATTACTAAAAACCCCAATTTTATTGACCTATTTGACATGGTGTCAGAAATGCAATAAGTCTAGGATAGATCCCTGCCTGCGCAGGGATGACGCTTGAGGCTATAACCGATGTTTCACTTATTACTCTTACATCCCTCTTTAACCCTTTGTCCCCCTAAGACGAACCAAACATCAAGCAATACTGATAAAGAATTGTACAATCACTATGCAATGGAGCCGTCATTCCTGAAGAAGCGCAACAGAAACCTTTCCAAGTCCGTCATTCCTGATGCAGCGCAGCGTAAGTCAAGAATCTCGCTTTTTCTTACTCAATTAGAGATCCCTGCCTATGCAGGGATGACGCTCGAGGTTTTAAACAAAATCCAGCTCATGTAGCTAATTTTGCATATCAAAACAGTCTCTGGTCCATTTCTTAACATTAGCATAAACTAATATTCACACCTAAAACTCGCACAAACTAAACTGAGCTGCTACATTCACGTTGTAATACCAAAACATACAACTCTCTCATAGTGGCTAAAAGAAAAAAGTTTAAAAAAGGCCTGATTTCCACAAGAAGGTTTGTTCTCATTTTACTACTTCTCGAACGGGAAAAGAGGTTTTTGCTCTTTATCGGTATCGCTTTTTTTCTTACAGGCATTTTCTTTCCATACCCACAAATCGCTATGTGGCTCGGTTTCGGACTAGCTGCTTACTCAGCAGTGGCCAATGACAGCATACAAACGATAGGCACCTTCATAGCCTCAAATAGTGACAAAAAGTGGTGGGTCCTGTGGATGTTTGTAGGCTTAATTTTTCTAGCCACAGTTTCTTATAGCTGGATTGTTTTTGACGGAGACGTATCATTTCAGCGTTTATCTTCCAAAGGTTTTGGAGAAGCACCATCTGAGTTTGCCTTTTTACAAATAGCTGCACCATTATTTCTTCTCATACTCACCAGGCTAAAAATGCCTGTATCAACCACATTCTTATTACTAAGTTCTTTTACAACAAGTACTCAAGGGCTCACGGGTGTATTACAAAAAAGTGTTTCTGGTTACATAATAGCGTTTGTTGTAGCATTTGTAGTGTGGATAGCACTTTATGATTTTCTCAAAAAGCAATTTAAAGGAGAACCAAAAAATTACTGGACGGCTATACAGTGGATAATCAGTGGCTTTTTATGGTCGTTATGGATCATTCAGGACGCGGCAAATATTGCTGTTTTCTTACCCAGAAGTCTTAATCTTATTCAATTCCTGATTTTCAGTGGTACCATATTTTTCGGTCTTGGGCTTATATTTTTTCTAAAAGGCGACAAGATACAGCAGATTGTAGAAGAAAAATCTGAAGTAAAAGATGTACGTCCTGCTACGATTATCGATTTGGTCTATACCTGCATCCTTATAGTGTTTACATGGATAAATACGGTACCTATGAGCACCACTTGGGTATTTATTGGTCTGCTAGGAGGTAGAGAGCTTGCCATAAAGCTGCGAAAGAAAAAAGACCTGAAACGTACCTGGGGGTTAATACGCAAAGACCTTGTCAATGCCTTAATCGGGTTGGCTGTATCCATCATTATTGCCATAGCTGCCAACAAGGAACTTAGCGATCTTGTACTTTCTTACTTTTAGCAAACTTTGGTATTGGTTATAAATTAAAACCTTAGTAGTTTTGCCCCGCTCTCGCGCACGTGGCGGAATTGGTAGACGCGCCAGGTTGAGGGCCTGGTGGCCGTTTTAGGCCGTGGAGGTTCGACTCCTCTCGTGCGCACATAACATCTAAAATCCCTGCAGACTTGTAGGGATTTTTTTTATTCTAAGCATTTGTAGCTTTTAGACCAACCAATCTTAATCCTGGCAATCAACTCTTCACCCTATCGGCATATCTCCTCCCAATAGGTATCTTATGCGACTGTATTGTGATCTCTTTGGCAGTTTGTGATTCTACGAGATGCTTATTAATAATAAATGATTTATGGCAACGCACAAATTGAGGTGGCAAACTACTCTCCAATTGTGTAAGACTGATACGCTGTAATAATCTTTCTTTTTTAGTTTGAAAAGCACAGTAGTTACCATCACTTTCAACAAACAGAAGCCTGTCAGAATCAACAAACAGAGATTTGCTACCATCCTTAATCAGTATTTTACTCTGCTCAGTAGGATCCTTTTTCAAAGCAGTCTTTATAATGCCATAGACTGTTCCCGGGATGTGAAAGAATATGCCGTTGAGTATAAAGCTCCCTGCAATTTCATCAATCACTATTTCTACCTGCAAATCACCATAAAAAAAATAGTAAAAAATCAGATCAGATAGAATCTCCAAAAATGAGAAGAGCAGAAACCAAAGAATTGATTGCGTTAAAAAAACCAGCGGATGGCTATACAGCCATCTCCTCACAAAAACTACCATACCGTAAAAAATTAAGGCATTACAGACTACTCCGGTGAGACTGGGTAAAAGTAAGCTGAGGTTATAGCTGTAAAAAATGCCTACTGTGAGATTTAGTGCTGGCTGATTTATTAGTATTAGACCACCTATCCAGATCAGTAGATGTATGTACATCTCCACCTTGTTCATCTCAGAACGCAGCAGTTTAATCTCACTCCAAATCTTTACGGTAGTTAACATACAAATAATGGTCGTTTGTCACAGATGCTCAACCCATGGCATTTATTGAGCGTCAGAGAGTCAAGTATAATTCAAAAACTCAAATAAATGAAAACATTAATTCTATTCGCTTTCATCATATCAGGTTTTGTAAGCCAGGCACAAATACAAGAAATTTTTGAGCGTGAAGCTCTTTATCAACAATTCAATGGAGTTGTATTAGTAAAAGAAAATGACAGTTTAATTTTTGAAGGTTGTTACCACAGTAAAAATGAGAACTTTTCAACAACCACTGCATTTGATGTTGGGTCTATTACCAAACAATTTACAGCATTAGCCATTCTACAGATGGTTCAACAGCAAAAACTAAATTTAGACGATCCTATAAATTTACACCTTGGTGAATATGGCTCTCAAAGATGGAAGAAAATTAACATTCATCATTTGTTGACACATACAAGCGGAATACCTAGTCTTTTTCAAACAGAACAAGGCCTGGAAATGCTCATGCCAGATCAGGCATCTGTTTCTAAGTCTCAGCTAATAAACCATTTCAAAGAAGCAAAGCTACTATTCAGTCCGGGAGAAGAATTTGGCTACAGCAACTCTGGGTATTTATTACTAGCCATTATAATAGAACACATATCCGGACTGGATTTTGTACAATACCTACA
>NZ_SMMD01000640.1 GCF_009711475.1 Fulvivirga aurantia | reverse complement strand
TAGAAAACCCTGAAAAATGGTCTCCACAGATTGAAGGAGCAAAAATTATATCACCAACCGATTATTTTGCCAATCCCGAATATCAGGAGTCAAAGACGTACAAAGTCATTAATCTTTGTAAATCTCACCAATATCAGAGTTTAGGTTATTATGTTTCTTTATTGGCTGGAGCCAGAAGCCATAAGGTGATACCGGAAATTGCCACGTTACAAGACTTTAGATTCCCGTCTTTAATTAAAGATGATGCCGAAGAGTGGGATGATCTGATACACAATAGCCTGAAGGAAGTTCAGGATAATAAGGTCATAATTCACATATTATTTGGGCAGGTAGAGAATCCAAAATATGCCAGACTGGGCAACTTGCTTTTCAACCTTTACCAGGTGCCGGTTATTCAGGCGAGCTTTGCGAAGAAGGAGAAATGGCAACTTACCAACCTGAAGCCTGTACACGTGCAGGAATTGGCAAATGGCAGCAAAAAAGCGCTGGAAGAAGCCTTACAATTTTATGTGGCGGGCAAGCGTGTGGTGAGAAAGAAGTATGAGCGTAAAAAGTACGACCTGGCCATTTTAATGAGTCCGGAAGATGCTACACCTCCTTCAAACCCAAGAGCCATACAGAAATTTATTGCTGCTGGTGAGAAATACGGTTTTAACATTGAAGTAATCACTAAAAACGATTTTGGTAAACTGGTGCAGTTTGATGCACTCTTCATAAGAGAGACTACCAATGTAAACCATTACACCTATCGATTTGCAAAAAAAGCTGAGGCTGAAGGTTTGGTGGTAATTGATGACGCTAACTCTATATTGAAGTGTACAAACAAAGTGTACTTACACGAGTTGCTCACATCAAATAAAATTGCTGTACCTAAGTCTTTTATTTTAAGAAAGGACGCGCAACAGCTACCGGAAGATTTCAAATTTCCTGTGGTAATAAAGCAACCTGACGGCTCTTTTTCTAAAGGGGTAAAGAAGGTGGCTAACGAACAGGAGTTAAAGGACACATTGAAAGAGCTGTTTCAAAAGTCTGAGCTGCTTATAGCACAACAATTTATACCTACTTCATATGACTGGAGAGTAGGTGTTATCAACAACCAGGTACTTTACGTTTGTCGTTATTTTATGGCTCAAAACCATTGGCAGATCGTAGACTGGAAAAAGAATGGCCAGCATAGAGAAGGTAAGAGTGAAACCATAGCCGCGAGTGATGCACCAAAAGCATTGATTGATACAGCGCTTAAAGCAACATCACTTATAGGCACCAGCCTTTATGGAGTAGACATCAAAGAGATTGATGGTAAATTCTACGTCATCGAGGTAAATGATAACCCCAATATAGATAGCGGGGTAGAAGACAAGGTGCTTAAAAATAAATTGTATCACAAAATAATGGAAAGCTTCACTGAGAAGCTTCAAAAGAAATGAAACCATCAAGAATACACTTATTCCAAGCTTATGGAATAGAGCTTGAATATATGATTGCTCATAAAGATACGCTGGCCATAAAGCCAATAACCGATGAGCTATTTAAAAAAGTAACAGGGGAGTATTGCAGCGATGTAGAAAAAGGACCTGTAACCTGGTGTAATGAGTTAGTACTGCATGTAGTGGAGTTGAAATGCACAGAGCCTACTCCAGACCTGGTGCAGCTTAATAAAGATTTCACTCAAAACATTGAGGAGGTAAACAAGCAGCTTGCTGGTTTTGAAGCTAAATTATTGCCAACTGCAGCTCACCCATTGATGAATCCTGCAAAGGACACTTATTTGTGGCCACACGATAATAATGCAGTGTATGAGCGCTATAATCAAATGTTTAATTGTCAGGGGCACGGCTGGTCAAACTTGCAGAGTTGTCATATCAACCTGCCGTTTTATGACGATGAAGAATTTGCGAGTTTGCATGCTGCCATCCGGTTGATTTTACCGATACTACCAGCTCTGGCTGCCAGTTCTCCTATTTTGGGTGGTGCCAATACGGGCTTCTTAGATAAGCGTATGGACTATTATCACAAAAACCAAATGATCATACCATCGATTACCGGCCGTGTGATACCGGAGCGTGCATTTAGCAAAAGGCAATATCATAAACTTATTTATGACCGCATTGCAGAAGACATCGCTCAATACAATGAGGACGACTTATTAAAACCAGTATGGGTAAATAGCCGTGGAGCCATAGCTCGCTTCGATCGGGGCTCCGTGGAAATACGTGTGCTCGATCTGCAAGAGTGTCCAAAGGCTGATTTAGCAATTGCCACTTTGATCATTTGTGTACTTAAACTAATAGTGTCAGAAAAGCATATAAGCCTTCACGACCAACAAGCCTGGAGTACAGATGAGCTAGCCGAAATATTGCATTTGACTATCAAAAAGGCTGAAAAAGCTGAGATAACAAATGCCAAATATTTGAAGATTTTAGGTTTAGAAAAGTCAAAAGCATCCGCTCAGGAGGTTTGGAAGCATTTGTATGAAGAGGTGAAAAGTGAATATCCTGAAGAGATCGCTCCCTGGGAGGCTGAGATAGAGTTTATTTTACGTGAGGGCACACTGGCCACCCGTATTATAAAAAGTCTGGGAGGTATATACACTCCGGAAAATATAACCATGGTTTATCATGAGCTGGCCGATTGTTTGGCCAACAACGAAATGTTTGAGGTATGGGTAAAAGAGCAATTATAATCACATGTGAGCATGCAGGAAATTACGTGCCCAAGGAATTTGCCTTACTATTTTTAGGTCATGAAGAGGTCTTAGAAAGCCACCGTGGGTGGGATCCCGGGGCTATGCAACTTGCGAAGGCTATGGCCAAAAATTTTTCAACCAAGCTTCATTATTGTAAAGTAACTAGGCTGTTAGTAGAAGTAAATAGATCTATAGGCCACGAACAATTGTTTTCTGAGTTTACAAAAAAAGTAGACCCGCATGTAAAGCAATTGTTACTTGACAAATACTACAAGCCATATAGGCAGGAAGTACAAGATAAGATAGAAGAGTTGGTGAGTGATGGGCACCAGGTAATTCATATATCTATGCACACTTTTACCCCGGTTTTAAATGGAATCGAGCGTACAGTAGACATAGGTATTTTATTTGATGACAACAGACGAGAAGAGTTGGTCTTCTCAGATGCATGGAAAGAACAATTGCAACTCACTTTGCCTGACCTCACGATCATGCACAATTGCCCTTACCATGGCGCAGATGATGGTTTTACTACCTATTTGAGAACTAAATTTACTGCTAGCCAGTATTTAGGCCTTGAGATAGAGGTTAACCAAAAGCTGATTGATACTCCCATTTATAAAGAGATTGGTAAAGCATTATCATTTACCTTACCAGAGGGCCAGGTTTGTAATTAACCTTTGGCCCTTTGGGCTTTCTCCCATACTACAGATTGGCTTCCTTTTAGTAGTCTGCCAAGCCCTTTGTATACCGAAAGATTCATAAATACGAAGTAATAAGGAATGAATAGCTTTTGAAAGCTTATAGCCTTGTTCCTCAACGTGTGTCCTAGTGCGGCAAACAAATAAAAAGCTACTTGTAGCGCAAATAACGTCTGGTAAATAGGCTGGCCTGAGAAGGCTAGTATACCATTTGAAACGAATACCACAGGTAGAGCCAAAGGAGCTAAGGTCCATCTCAACATTCTGTGTGATACATATTGAAAAGTGAGCAAGCCATGTTTGAAAAAGTTGAGTAGGCCTGAGAAATGAGCCACCTCTCTTAAACCACCGGCTGAGATTCTTACTTTACGTTTGTTTTCTTCATCTATAGATGCAGAACCAGTCTCAACGGCATATGCATCTGGTTCGTAAACCACACGTAAGCCATCTTTGGCGATATTCATAGACAGTCTAAAATCTTCAATAATTACATTAGGAGGCACTTCTTCATAAAGCTCAGTTCTAATAGAAAATAGCTCACCAGCAGCACCTACTACTGAGTGCAATTCCGAGTCCCATTGCTTTAATTTTGATTCGTACTTCCAATATGCGCCCTCTCCTGAGCCAGCTGCGTTGGCCCCTTCAGATGCTACACGTTTTTCACCAGCTACACCCCCCACTTTCGGATCTTTGTAATGTCTGGCAATATTTACCAAAGCATCTTTATTCAGCATAGTATTTGAATCGCAAAAAACTACTATAGGGGTTTTTATATGCGGCATTACTCTATTAACAGCAGCATTTTTACCTCTTCTCTCGGGAGAAAAATATAGTTCTAGCTCTTCGTGTTTTTCTATATACTCGTTTGTTTTATCAGTAGAGCCATCAGTAACAAACACAAGATGTTTCTTTTCAGCAGGGTACTCAAGTTCGAGGCAGTTTTTAATTTTATCTTCAATAAAATCTTCTTCATTGTAGCAAGGGATCATTAGCGTAAGCTCAGGAAGCTCATCAAACGCATATGTTGCAGCTTTTCTTTTGTTGAAAATTCGCTTAAGTTTTACCATAATGAAAAGTATGGCACCATAACCGAGGTACGTATAAATCAGTATTCCGAGCCCTATCCAAAAAATGTTTTCTACCATGTCAAAAGTATCTTATTCGTGTTCTTTTAGGTTAAACCCGTATAAAGGGTTAAATGTAAGTCTATTAAGAAATATTAGTGAAATATATTAACTTTATTAATTCAATTTAGTTCAAGGCAATGTGTATATATCTATAGAACATTGTCAAACTTTGTAACCATAGTTTTGAAGGCTTTATATCTAACAATCAGTATTGTTATACTGACAACACTTGGCGCCCAAGCGCAAACAGCACCCACATTTACAAGTACTCCCAACGAATCGGGAGTATACGGTGCATCTTATGTTTATAATATAACAACAGATGACGCTGAAGGGAACACTCGAGAAATCACATTAAGTTCTGGTACATTACCACCAGGAACTAGCTTAACCGATAATGGAAATGGGACTGCAGTGATTAATGGTACTCCTACCACGGCAGGAACATATAACTTTACATTGAGGGTAACTGAAACGGATGGTATTTTACTCTTCTCAGAACAAACCTTAAATCTCGTAGTAGATAAAGCTCCTTTGACGGCCACAGCTGATGATCAGGCGAAAGTATAT
>NZ_SMMD01000075.1 GCF_009711475.1 Fulvivirga aurantia | reverse complement strand
GGTCATTATTTTACTTTGTTTCATACCCATGGTAAAACGAATACAGGTACTACTGATGAATTAGTTAATGGAAGTAACTGTACTACAGCAGGAGATGAAATATGTGACACACCGGCTGACCCTAATTTATCAGGTAAAGTTAATGGTAGTTGCCAATATACTGGAAACTTAAAGGATGCGAATGGTGATTTTTACAATCCTTCTGTTCCTAATATCATGTCTTATGCCCCTGGATCATGTAGAAATGTGTTTAGTCAAGGACAATACGATAGAATAAGAAGGGGTTTTGAGCAAGGAAGGAGCTACTTGAACTTCACATCATCTGAATTTACAGCTTTTTTTGATTCTGATGCAAGAGAGATTTGTATAGGTCAAGAAGTAAGCT
>NZ_SMMD01000536.1 GCF_009711475.1 Fulvivirga aurantia | reverse complement strand
TACCCTAAACAAATAAGTATTTAAGTATTGGGTAGACAAAAGTCTTTCTACCGGCACAACCTCACCGCTTCCTGAATCCAGTAGGTAGAAATCAAAAATTTTGTGTGATCGTAGTCGCTGAGGAAGATTATTTGAGGTGAGCGGCTCTTTTACTAGCGAAATAACTAACCTGTCATTATCAGTTTTTAGCAATAAATCTACAGTTTGTTGCCAGTATGTATTATTTTGAGCCGCCTCTGATACTACCACGAGTACAATTTCATTACTGATGGCTTCAGTGGAAATCACATGTTCTTGAATGGCTAATTTTTGTAGAGATAGAGAAGTATTGTGTCTTTTATTGGCTACATATACCAAATACTTTTCTAACAAATCAACCCACCCCAAAGAAGCATCATCTGAGGTATTGTCTTCTGCTATAAAAAGACAGCATATCGAAAGCTTTTCACTCATATTCTCTGATCTCGACAAACTCAAGCCTTCTTTATACGGTGACTAATTCTTTTTGATTTTTAATAGTGGTATCCCCGGCCTTATATAAAATTGAAGCCGGAATTTCATCGTAAAAGGACATCAGCTCATTCAAGTTCTGCCTTTTTATTTTAAGGATGATCACCTCAGACTGTGCTTTCAGCTCTACGAAATCTCTGGTTTTATTTATCCAGTCGAGATTATGGATAAAACTACCTGCTTCAAACTTATTGTAGAAATCCCCATTTTTCAATAATTCTACACTCCCCTGGTATACCACATAATAATCCATTTGAGCTGTAGAATCATAGTTATCTATACTGTCCCCACTTTCAAATTTCATTGGAGTCATTACCTTCGCTATTTCAGAAAGGACAAGACCCGGTATTTTCATAAAATCAGGAACATCATTAAGGAACGCGATTATTTCAAACTTCATCAAAGAGGTACCTTTATCTTGATTGCGTTCTGCAATCACCTTTTCGATTGTATGTGTGGTAGTATCGTACCTTTTCAAATCCTGGAACCTGTCTTTGTAAGTATCTAGATTTTCTCTATAAATCTCATAAATGGCCTCTGCTGCCGTTTCTCTCAATATAGAATCAGGGTTGACTAAATTGGCCGCGAATACCCCCTGATCACTTGCTTCTGTCATTTGTGCTAACTCTCGGAGTGCACAGGCCTTTGTCCATCTATTTACCCATTTATAGTCGCGCTGAATCAGGTTGACCAGCACTTCATGTTTTGTTATAGGCTCAGTTGGAAACTTAAATCTTAGCTGCTGCACTTTTTCTTCATACTGAGAGGTGCTTAGAATTGGAATAAGCATAGGCTTCATCTCATCACTCAAAAATACATCGAGTAGATCCGATGCAAACTCAGCCTCCTCTACATTTCCACTAGAGATGTTCGTTTTTACTAATTCAACAGAGCGTGGATCGTAAATGAGAGCCATTAGCCTGAAAATATTGTCATAATTTGTGTCTATCTCCCTTAAAACGGCATCCTTCAATAGGTCTGAGCATCCTTCTCGTTTTAAGTCCATGAGTAAAGACATATTATAAATCGCGGTATTACAGACATTATCCAGCTCCGTCCTTATTTGTAAGGCTTTACTGGCATCAAGTGTATGTCCGCATTTACTGAGTGCTTTCAGTACTTCGGTAATTACATTTTGATTAGGGTAATTGAGCTTTTTTATAAGTAACTCAACTGCTCGTTCAGAACCAACCCTTCCGTAAATCTGCACTATCCTTAACTGTGTTTTTTGCTTCTGTCCTGAAAGGAAAAATGCAGTTTCCAGCATATGAAACAATTGCTCTCCTGTGGCGGCAATGGCAGCTACTGCCGCATTGCTATACGCAGGGCTACTCAGCTTTTCTATCAGGTTGTTATGAAGATCTAAATTATCTGATCCTGCTGCAGCGGTTACAGCATGATACCTTACTTCTACATGAGGGTCTCTAAATAATTTATTCAGCAACTTCCCCTTCATGTTATCATCGGCATAATTGGTAAGAAGTGCCCCAAATGTTCTTTCACTTGGTAATTTAGAAAGCGTAAGCTGCTCGATATATTTTATTTTTTCTAATCTAAACTCAGCGGCCTTTAGTCGAGTATAAACTCTTTTGATCAATTCTGATGTTCTTAGCACCGGGTAGTATTTGCTTCCCATTATTTTCTCAAGTACCGGGATAGCATCTAGCAGACATAAATCGGCAGATTGTCTAAGGGCCATTTCCTGAATGTGAGAGTCTTCCGCATCCAGCAGTTTGATCAGTGTTTTCTTATAGATAACCGGGTCGAGGATATTAAGTACAC
The DNA here is from genome assembly GCF_009711475.1 of Fulvivirga aurantia. Taxonomy (GTDB): domain Bacteria; phylum Bacteroidota; class Bacteroidia; order Cytophagales; family Cyclobacteriaceae; genus Fulvivirga; species Fulvivirga aurantia. Next base: position 1,410 of record NZ_SMMD01000536.1, on the reverse strand, counting down.
TCAAATACCTGGACATCTTCTTATGATCTTGCTCATAAACCGACTCTACTAACTGCTCAAGGTAGCTTTCAGACAGTCCCTTATTGCTTTTGATCATATCCTGCTGCTTGTCGAGGCTTTCTTTAAGCAAATGTCTATACATGAGACTTATTTTGTAGATGACTATCACCCACATCACGATAAGACCTGCAATTACAAAAGGATAGTATAAAAATTCGAATGCTTTGATTTTAGCAATTAGCATCAGGGATACCCCGCCAAACAACAAAGCAAATGCTTTAACAGCTCCCTCCACTTTAGACTGTATGTCGAAACGCAACGAAGAGCTAATCGGCAGAAAATAAAGCTTGAATACGGGTTCTTGTAAGCCCATTTCTAAAGCCCAGGCAACAGCCTTAGTGGCTATTACAACAATAAAGAATAGAAAAAATGTATCTGACTCAAGCGTGTGCCCAAAGTACTGACCCACACCATATGCTATACCTATAACTAAAAACAGCATCACTGGCGTGATGAGCAGTGAGGCTTTCATACCATATTGCTGAATACTCCACTTACTTATGAAAGCCTGTACCATAAATGAGGCGATAAGCACAGACCCGGTAAAGAATGATAGAAACCTCATCATCTTTATCTGATTATGCTCAGCCTCGGCATATTGTACATGCACAACCGAGAAGAAAGAAAAATCTACGAAAGTAAGTGTAACTGCTGCTAACAATACAAAAGCACTTAGTAACACAAAATATCGATCTTTAAATAGCTTGCGATACTTATTATTGAAACCTACGAACTGAGCACTTACCTGCAACTCATTTAACCCTCTAAAAGTGACTATGGTAAGCCCTAGAATCATTAATGAAAGTAAACCTGCAACCCCTCCGATAAACATAAAGAGGCTTAATTCCATCGAGAAATAATTTTGAAGCCAAGGTGCAGCAAATAATATTGCGGCTCCGCCACCAACTATTCCGAAGTTTATTTTCTTAGATAACCTTTTTACCTGGCTTATGTCAAATAGAGAGGAAAAAAGGCTGTTGAAAATCATTATCAGGATGAGACCAGCCGGAATGATAAGTACGAATGCATTTCTTATAGAAACAGGGTCGTTGCTGATTTCGAAATCGTAGAAAACATACAAAAAACCAGCTGTGAGAATAAATATAAATAATGCCGCAAGTTTGGCAAAGGGTAATCTCAGGTTCAGATAAGAGTATAAAACAGAAAGTATCAGTGCTACTGCACCAGACAAGCCGAACGCCTCTGGCAAGCTTTTGCTTCCGTGGTGTTCAAGAAATAATACGGTCGCTCCCAACCCAAATGAGTAAAGGAACACGCCTATCGTAAGTCCGAAAATTAATAAAAAGAAAACTCTGGTCTCCTCCCCTGGGTAAGCACTAAAAAGCTTGC
>NZ_SMMD01000330.1 GCF_009711475.1 Fulvivirga aurantia | reverse complement strand
ATTTACAGGTTTCTTTTGTTTCATATAAGAAATTAACAATTGAAGGAGTAGTCGTTAATTCAGGAGAAGTAACTCTACTGGAAAACATAAGGCTTTCTGAAGATGTAGAGGAACTTGCTGAGGTAGTTGTTACTGCTGAAGCAATAAAAACTACAGAAGAAGCCATCCTTACAGTAAAAAGAAAGTCTGCCAACGTACTTGACGGTGTGTCTTCTGCAAACTTTAGAAAAATAGGTGATTCTGATGCTGCCGCTGCAGTAAAGCGTGTACCGGGTGTTTCTATTGAAGGTGGAAAATACGTTTATGTACGTGGCTTAGGAGATAGATACACAAAATCTATTTTAAATGGAGTAGACATCCCAGGTCTAGATCCTGATAGAAATACGTTGCAAATGGATATTTTCCCAACCAACGTTATAGACAACATCATCGTATTAAAATCTTTTACCAGTGATCTTCCTGCAGATTTTGTTGGAGGTTTGGTAAATATCGACCTAAAGGATTTTCCTGAAGAAAAGGTAGTAAAGGTTTCAGCTAGTTTAGGATACAATCCTAACATGCACTTTAATAAGGACTACCTTACTTACGAAGGTGGTAGCACAGACTTTTTAGGTTTTGACGATGGAACACGTGATATCCCAACCAAAGGTATCTCTGATGTACCTCAATTTGCAGAAATTGTTGGAAGCAACGGAGCGCGTAGGCAACAGTACTTAGATATCTTAAATGGTTTTAACCCTACACTCGATGCGATGAGAGAACAGAGCTTTATGAACTATGGCCTGGGTTTATCAATGGGAAATCAAGTTGCTGCGGGTAACTCAACCATCGGTTATAACTTTGCTCTTACTTACAAAAACGACACCGAATATTACGAGGATGCCATTTACGGAAGATATGGACAAGATCAATTAGATGCTTCTGAAACAGAGCTCGAAAGAAGGGAATATCAAAAAGGTGACTATGGCGTAAATAATGTATTATTAGGTGGATTAGCAGGCTTAGCCCTGAAAAATGATTTAGCCAAATACAGACTAAACATACTGCACCTTCAAAACGGTGAGTCAAAAGCAGGTAAGTTTGACTATGTAAACTCAGACCAGGGGGCGAACTTTGAAGCAGTTCAATCAAACCTGGAGTACAGCCAAAGGTCTCTTACTAATATTTTATTAAATGGTACTCACGTAAACAGTGCCGGAGATTGGGAAATTGATTGGAAACTTTCTCCAACCTTATCAAAAATAAATGACCCAGATATTAGATTTACCAGAATCAGAACTGATAACTCTAATCCATCAATTGGAACCGAGTCAGGTTTGCCAGAAAGAATCTGGAGAACTTTAGAGGAATATAACGCAGTTGGAAAAGTTGACTTAACTAAGAGATATGAGCTTTTCGGTGAGGACGCCAAATTAAAATTTGGTTCAAGTTATACTTACAAAAACAGAGACTATAATATCGAGTCATTCCAGATTATTCCTTTTAATGTGGAAGTGACTATGAATCCAGATGATTTGTTTAAAGAAGAGAATCTTTATCCAAACTTAGATGGAAACGATGGTACACGTTACGAGCCAACTTTCATTCCTATTAACCCAAATGATTATAACTCAAACATCTCTAATGCGGGTGTATATGTGTCTAACGAGATGTCTTTGACAGAAAAGTTAAAAACTATCGTTGGTGTGAGGGTTGAGAGCTATCAACAATACTACACAGGACAGAATCAAACTGGTGCAATAGTTTTAGACAATGAAAAAGTACTTGATGACTTGGATTTCTTCCCTA
>NZ_SMMD01000162.1 GCF_009711475.1 Fulvivirga aurantia | reverse complement strand
AATAATGAATTAGTAATAGATCATTTAAGATCAAAAAGAGTATTAATAACTGGTGCCGCAGGGTCAATAGGTAGTGAGTTGGTTAATCAACTTGTAACCTATAATCCTACAGAGTTAGTTTTGATTGATCAGTCAGAATCAGCGCTATATGAGATATTTAGAGAGCTGGATCAGCTTGACTCTCAAGAAGTGAGTATCAAAACATATGTAGCTGATATTACAGACCATAAGCGCATCAGGGCGATATTTAAAGAGCACCAACCTGAAATTGTTTATCATGCCGCTGCCTATAAACATGTTCCTTTTATGGAAGACAATGTAACAGAAGCCGTTAATTGCAATATTCTAGGCACGAGAAATCTTGCGAATCTGGCTACAGAATATAAAGTACACAAGTTTGTAATGGTTTCAACCGATAAAGCCGTTAATCCTACTAATGTGATGGGCTGCTCTAAAAGAATAGCTGAGATCTATGTTCAAAGCTTAAACAGTTTCCATGAGAACACGCATACTAAGTTTGTGACCACCCGATTTGGAAATGTGTTGGGTTCAAATGGATCAGTAATTCCTTTTTTTAAGAAGCAAATCGCTCAAGGCGGCCCAGTCACGGTTACACATCCCGAAATAACGCGTTACTTTATGACAATTAGTGAGGCCTGTGAGCTTGTGATAGAAGCTGGTGCAATGGGGAAAGGGGGTGAGATATTTTTATTTGATATGGGTAAGTCAGTGAAAATAGTTGATTTAGCCAAGAAGATGATTAGGCTGTCTGGTCATAGGC
>NZ_SMMD01000332.1 GCF_009711475.1 Fulvivirga aurantia | reverse complement strand
TATGAGTAGAGTTACAGATCTTTTGAAGGAGAGTTATTGTCACATTTATTTCAACCACGAAGAAGAAGTGCTTTATGCTGAGTGGATAGGCTTTTTGAAGGCAGATCAGGTGCAGGTAGGGTGTAAAGCAATGACTGATTATATTAAGAAAAACAAAGTAAAAACGCATTTAAGCGATCACAGAAAATTGCGTGTTTTAGCGAAAGAGGTGCAGGGCTACCTTACGGAAGAATGGTTTCCTGAAGTAGAGTCAAACGGGTTGAGACGTGTTGCTGTACTGGTTTCGGATGACGTTTTTGCTAAAGCTACAGTTGATAAGGTAAACACAACAGCCAAAGTGGGGCAGCTCGTGATCAAAACCTTTAATGCACCTAAGGACTGTATCAATTGGCTATCTGAGGTGAAAGCTGAGGTGTAATGACGGCCATTCTCCAAAAACAACAGTTTTGGTATGATAGCCTAAAGCAGCAGGGACTTGATGATCAGAAAATAGCCTCACTAGACCCATTAGGAATGGATGAAGCATTGCAAAAACTGCCATCATTAAATGCCAATGGAGAAATTGGTGAGATGGTCAGAGATTTGTATAAACATCTGCCATTCCCGGTTAGACTTGAAAGGTTTTCTTATCAGGAGTGTTTGGCGGCTATGAGAGATATTGGTCTCTATCTTGGCTCAATTAAAAAGCATGGGAAGGAACCTCTTGAGGAGGTTCCTGAACTTGATTATGTGCTGGGTGTATTGAGTGAAAAGACAGATTTGCCACCAAGAGATACATTGCTGCATTATTCGCTTTGGAATCCTGAAGGGGAGCGCATGCGCACTTATACACACTATGAGGACGAGCGCGAGCTGATAAGAAGTGTAAAGGTAGCTATGACCCCGCTTTTTAGAGCCATCTATCAACTCATTGATCTCTACTGGTGCGATGTTGAAAGTGAAGATTTTTCGATAATTGCTGAGCGCACCAAAGCTGATTTCAGGTATGTGATTGATGGCGTGGTTATAGCTAAGAAGAATGTTTCTCCGGCTTTATTTGCCAGAGAATTACGATTATACTTCGATCCTATTGAGATTTATAAGGAGCAGGTGATCGGGCCGGGAGCTGTTGAGATGCCTCTTTTTGTGTATGATTATATACTTTGGGGCTCTGATGTGCGCAGTGAAGTTTACCAGCAGTTTTCTCGTACTTATGTGCCCTTTACCTTGCCATGGTTAAGAGATGTCTACTTCAACTTTATGAACAAACCTTCTTTGGTGACTAAGGTGAGTCGTATGTTGGCCTCTAATCCTGAAAATGAAACGATAGTAAAGTCTGCGAAGTCACTTCTTGAGCTGTGTAAGCTTGAGAAAAGCTTTAGGATGCCTCATAAGAAAATGGCTGAAGAGTCTTATTTGCACGAGCCGGAGAAAACAAGAGAAAAAGGTAGTGGGGGATACTCAACTTCTATATTGGGTGAAGTGCTGAGTGAAAATATTAAGCAAATGAATAAACTTGATTTGGCCATAAAGGCCTGTCAGGCTTAAAATAACATTTGACTGATAACCAAAAAGTCTACTTCATTTGAAGTAGACTTTTTTATTTTCATTTGGTTCTTATTGAGCTTCTAGCCATCTCTGCGCTTCTGTCATAGACTTGAAGGTAGTTACAATTTCGCCATCTGGCTTTGCATTTTGTGCTGATAGCTCAGCAAAAATGTTATCAGAGAATATCCAGGCAAAATGTTTAAGTCCGGCTTTCTCCATTTCTGGAAACCAAACTGTAGCCGTCCACTCAGCAGCGTCTTGCCAAGGACCTGTTAC
>NZ_SMMD01000194.1 GCF_009711475.1 Fulvivirga aurantia | reverse complement strand
TGGCGTCATCCCTGCGTAGGCAGGGATCTCATTATTGTTTATGTCAGGCTGAGGCACTCGAAGCTGAAACTATTCATGCTTTCTAAGCCACTGCACAACTTCGGGGAAATGATCATTAAGAGCCAGAGGGTGAGTGAGAAGGTTTATATGATCATAATTGTGAGCATAGCCGTTGGCTTTACCAATTATCTTTATCGTATCTGAGGGCTTATTACCCACTTCAAGCATCAGCCGCTTTACATCCTTCGGGTGACCTAAATGCGTGTCGTTTGCTCCTGTTAAATACAGGGTAGGAGGTACTGTTTTATTCTGTAAAATATTGGCATAGTCAAAACCATCCTGCTCATCGATCCAGGGGCCTCGAATGGCCCATTCTTTTACCTGCCTATAAAACTCTTTAGGTTCATTATCACTTCCAAATCCATATTTTACGGCTGGTAAATACCCATGTTTAGCTATTAAAAGATGGCCTATTTTATTCCACAAGATTTGTACACGCCAAATGCGATCCCAATTAATAACCTTTATACGTCTTTTGGTACCAAAAAATACCATCGATCGGATACGCGCATCATTAAATCTGGCAATGTAAGAAAGTAGTAATACACCACCCCAGCTATGAGCCAGAGCATGTATTGGCATGCCTTTTTTTAGCGTATCTATTTCATTTAAGAATGCGGGTATTTCGCCTAAAATAGCATCGGTTTGGTTATAGGTATGACCCTTATCTATAGCAGGTTCACTGTTACCTCGACCTCTAAGATCAGCGACATAAACATCAAAACCTTGTTTGGCCAGGTAAGGGGCAAGGCCTTTTCCAGATTTAGAGTAAAATATCCTCCCGTTTTCTATACTGCCGTGCAACAGAAAACAAGCAATTCCATCAGGATTCTTATAAAATCGCT
>NZ_SMMD01000694.1 GCF_009711475.1 Fulvivirga aurantia | reverse complement strand
TCATAAATTTTTATTTAATATATTTATGGTATTCATAAACTAACATTTATGCACTACACATTACACCAACTGAAAGTATTCACCAAAGTCGTTGAATATCAGAGTATTACAAAAGCTGCAGAATCGTTATTCCTAACACAGCCAGCGGTATCAATTCAGCTCAAAAAATTGCAGGAACAATTTGATATACCCCTTACAGAAGTGATCGGAAGAAAGCTTTTTGTCACTGATTTTGGCAAACAAATAAGTGCATTGGCTGAGCAGCTTTTAGAGGGGGCGGAGCTCATCAACGATACTACCAATCAGTACAAAGGATTGCTTACAGGTAAGTTACAAATTGCCTCGGTGTCTACGGGTAAGTATGTAATCCCCTACTTTCTCACAGAGTTTGTAAACCAACACCCCAATGTAGACATCAATGTAGACGTTACCAATAAGCAACTGGTGGTAGAAAGTCTGGCCAATAACAGTACAGATTTTGCCTTGGTGTCGGTACTACCAGAGCTAAAGCTTAATAAAATTGAGCTTATGGAGAATGTGCTTCACCTGGTTTGCGGAAGACAGTATTACGATAAAATAAATCAGTTTAGGGTAAAGAATATGAATAAATATCCGTGGATTTTTAGAGAGAAAGGTTCTGCTACCAGAATGGCTATGGAGATATATCTGGAAAAACATCAGATCACTCCTGTGCGTAAAATGGAACTTACCTCAAATGAAGCTGTAAAACAGGCTGTAATGGCTGGTCTCGGTGTCTCAATTATGCCTTTAATTGGATTAAGGCATGAATTAGAACTTGATTATTTACGGACTGTCAACCTTAAGCAACTCCCAGTAAAGACCAGCTGGAATCTCGTTTGGTCTTCGGGCAAGAGTTTATCTCCGGCAGGTGAAGCGCTCATTGCGCACATCGAGGAGCACAAAGAGCAAGTGATCAAAGAAAACTTTGAGTAAGGAACCGATACTTACCCCAGGGTAAAGAATATGGGTATCATCATTCTTACTCGCACCGGCTGCCCTCTTTGCTTACCTGGCGCCCAGTGAGGTGCGTTTTTTATAACTCTAATCGCCTCTTCATCACAACCTCCACCAATGCCTTTAATCACCACCACATCAGTCAGGCTGCCATCTGTATTTACCACAAACTGCACGAAAACCTTTCCCTCAATACCTAAGCGTCTGGCTCCGGCAGGGTAATTAATTTCTTCCCCCACATACTTAAAAAAGGCCTGTAGCCCCCCTTCTGGTGCTGGAGGATCTTCTACGATCGTGAAAATTTCTTCTGCTACTTCTTCGACTGGTTCTTCCATTTCAATCGCTACTGGTTCTTCATAACTGATGGCTTCTTCTTCAGTAATCTCAACGTCAAAATCGACTGTAATATCTTCTACCAATTGCTCCTCACTCACTTCGATAATATTGGGCTGCTGCACTATCTTATTTGGTGGTGGTGGAGGTTGCTTGGTAAGCGGTATTTCTATCAGTGATTCGGTAGTAGCTCCTGCCTGCACTATCTCTACCAGCTCTTGCTTGTCATAGGTTTTCCATTCAAAGAGAAGAATTACAACGACTAAACTCAGCATCAAACCTAGACTAAAGTACAGTTTTACGTCAGCTTTGAATTTTTTGTAGGAACGCTTTTTATGCGCAATGAGATAAGAGACTACTTCGGCCTGTCGCTGTGCTTTGGTTTTGCGATGGCTTACTTTTAATCTGTTTACGTATTCTTTTTGTAGGGGTAACATGATAGTGGCATTTGGTTACCTCAATATGCCTCCACAACTGATATATTATCATGATATTCAATGGGTTACAAAATGATTATTGTCATATTGAGCCCAAAACCGATCAATCGAAGTGGTAAGTCCACATGAGTTTATTGGCATGGTTTACTACGTCTTCTGTGAGGCTACCCATTAGCAATTTGGCAAATCCTCTTCGGCCATGAGTTCCCATAGCGATCATATCGGCATTCACTTTTTCAGCGAAAGCCATGATCCCCTCCTCCTCATACATATCGTTGTAGACGTTGATCGTATAGTTTTGAAGCATGTAGCGATCCGCCACCTTTTGTAAAGCTGGATAGGCCACACTGTCTTTCTCAAAGTTGCCGGGTGTGTTGATTCTCACCATGTGTATTTTGGCATTGAAAAACTCCTGCAACTGCTTCAATTGGTTCATCAGACTTTCTGACACCTCCATGCCTCCGGTAGCAAAGGCAATATGGTCTATGGTATTTACATTGATCGATTCTCTCACCGTCATTACAGGACAGCTGGCTCTTCTTACTACTTTTTCAGTATTTGAGCCTATAAAGAACTCTCTCAAGCCGGAAGCCCCCTTGGTACCCATGATGATCAGGTCGTGCTCCTCTTCCAGTAGCTTATCCACGATGGTACGATACGGGTTGCCTATAACTACAGAAACGGTGAGTTTCTCTGTATCAACACCTCCAAGAAAAGCATCCATTCGCTCCTCACCCTTACTTTTGAGAAGGTCTAAAAACTCTTTGTCGTACCCCTGAGGTGGAGCCATACCAATGGGGTCTATCACCCCACCCACAGGAAATTCAACCGCATGGATGACTTCAATTTCTGAATTGTTTTTGTCTGCGATCTGCAAGGCCAGCTCCAGGGCATACTTAGATTGTTTTGAAAAGTCGACAGGTACTATGATGTTTTTCATGGTGTAGAAATTTTCTTTACATCAAATTTCCAGCTCTTTTCACCTAATTCTACTGAGCTTGATCAAGACAGAAGCTGACATCTGTCATGTGCCTTGCCATAACTTTTGGACTCATAGGGTTGTTTTCTGACAAAATGATTAAATGCTAAGTCTAAAAACCCACCAACCTCTACCTGCAGATTTTAAGGTACACACCATCAGAAAAACGTATGATGTATATCAAAAAGAAGAAACCATCTGGGAGTGGTTAAATGACCCAAAAACCTTTACTGACAACCAGATATGGCCATATCGTGTAGAATTTGCTCGCACACCCGATCAGGAAAAAGATTTTGAAGAAGGTGTTTTTAATGCTCACCATGGCCCATTTATGTCTTTTACAGGAGTGCTTGGTAAAATAGAACCCAACTACCGTGATCTCAAGTATTTATATGGCAGTTATTTTCTTTCTATGCGGTGGATAAGGCCTGCCAGATTACAATTCTGGACAGAGAAAAAAAGTGATAAAACTGTGGTGACCATGCAGCTCGATAGCTTTGTAAAACCCGGATTTTACGGAATTTGGAACTGGAGCCAAAATTACTTCTGGAATCGTTTCGGCAGGTGGCTCAATAAATCAGTAAAAAAAAGAGCCCGTTAAAGGCCGACTCCTTGTGCCATAAGTGTGGCCAAAACCGGGATAATAATCAGCAAAACCAGCTCTACCAATACTATTTTCTTAATTCTTGATGGGATCGTAATTACATCATCAGAGGCTCCTTTTCTATTCTTAAAGTAAAAAACAGTAGGCCATAGCGACAAGATACCTACCAGTACGAAAAGGCCAACTTTTGCATGAAACAGCCCATTTTGATTGTAATAAGCCTCAGGCTTGCCCGTACCAAACCAAAGGTATAAACCAGCCGCAACTACAATGAGCGAACTTAAGCCATAAATACCATCGATTACAAAAAGCTTTTTCACCAACTTTCTGCTCACCTGTTTCTGAATAAGCACAAACTCAACCACCACCATGGCAAAGACAATCATAATACCTAAAAAGTGAATATATCGGGTTAAGATCAGTTCGGTCATACGGCTACACGTTGCGTGGTTGATGCAGGGGTGGTTAGAAATTCTTTCACCAAGATATTAAACGATTTTGGATTGTCAATATTACAGATATGTCCGGCCTTGGGTATAACTTTTAGGTTTACGTTTTCATGCTTATCTGTAAAGCGTTTGGCCGCTTTCAAAAACACAAAATCATCTTCCCCCATCACCACCAGGGCTGGAAAGTTTATGTCCTGATTGTAGAATCTCCTGAGCGTCATAAAAAAAGTAGAATACAGCCCCAGCCATTTGAGATACTCTTTATTTGTGATCTTCTGGGCATGAATCTGATAAACTCTTCTGGAAAGTTGGTGCCTTTTTTTAGGCATGAGCAAATAAGAAAACACGCTATACATTTGAGGATAGCTGAGAAAAAGATTGAAAAATCTGGCGAGATGCACAAACCCTTTGACCAGCCAGTTTGCCTTAAAAATACCACCTGCCATCACCACCCGATCTACCAATTGCGGCTTTCTCATACTAAGGTCTTGTATAAGTACGCTACCAAACGAGAGCGTGATAAAGTGCGCTCGCTCAATCTTTAAGTGGTCTATCACCAGTATGATGTCACGGGCGATTAAATCAAAAGAGTAGCGCTTTTTCTCAGGCTCTATATTTTTTGACTGCCCATGATCGCGCAGGTCGATCGCCAATAAATTATAATCATTTTTAAAAGCCTCCCACTGTTGGTTCCAGGCGGCACTGCTACCGCCAGCGCCATGTAGAAATATGATCCAGGTGGCGTTAGGTGAGTGATTATGTATTTTATAATGCAGCACATCATCTAAACATTAATCTAAGATAATGGTTGATTCTGCATGGAAATGTGGCGCTCAATGATAGATTTTGGTCTGGTTGTTCTCATCTGGATGACGCAGCTCATAGTCTACCCCGGTTTTGGTTACTACGTAAAAGTTGACCTCAACAGATGGCATAAATCATACAAACAAAGAATTACGGTAATTGTAGCTCCGCTGATGTTTGCTCAGGTAGGCATCATCGCTTATCAGATACTCTATCAAATTCACATTTTTCATATTATCTCAGCCATACTGGTTGTGTTGGTATGGGTCAACACTTTCTTTTTCGCAGTTCCGCTTCACAATAAAATCACCAATGACGATGTACCCATTTCTCGCGCCAGCGATTTAGTAAAAGTAAATTGGTACCGTACCATCATGTGGACGATCATATGGTTGATTGGCCTCTATGAATTGTCTTACAAGTCTATGTTATGAGCATTTCTCAATCACTTAAAAATAAAATAAAACATAAATATGGCGATTGGGCACTCATAACCGGGGCGTCATCCGGCATTGGCCGCGCCCTGGCAGATGCTATCGCACAATGTAATTTAAACGTAGTGCTTACCGCCCGAAGTGAGGATAAATTAAACGAATTGGCTGAGAGCCTTAACAAAGCATATGGTATTGAAGCGAAAGTTATACCTGCAGATTTGTCTAACACGGAAGAAGTCGAAAAACTGATTGGACAGTGTGGTAACATCGACATAAGCTTACTGGTGGCCGCTGCTGGCTTTGGTACATCAGGAGAAATAAAAAACTCGACCGCCAAGGATGAAATGGATATGCTGCAGGTCAATTGTGGCGCTTTATTAAGGCTCGCACATCATTTTGCGGATAAATTTGTGCGTCAGAAAAAAGGTGGAATTATACTTCTCAGTAGTATGGTGGGTTTTCAGGGAGCACCATTTGCCGCTAACTATGCAGCTACCAAGGCCTATGTACAATCTCTGGCGGAGGCCATGTATCATGAGCTAAAACCGCATGGTGTAGATGTGCTCAGCGTAGCACCCGGCCCTGTAAATACTGGTTTTGCTCAGCGTGCCAACATGCAAATGGACATTGCGCTCAAACCGGAAGACATTTGTAAACCGGTGCTCAAGGCTTTGGGTAAGAAATCTACAGTTTTGCCCGGCCCTTTGACCAAATTTCTCGTTTATTCAATGAGAGTATTTCCCAGGTCTAT
>NZ_SMMD01000530.1:2965-3654 GCF_009711475.1 Fulvivirga aurantia | reverse complement strand
AATCGGCCCGTAAATCCTCTACTTCTTTTTTAAGCTTATCAATTTTGCGTACTGTTTTTTCAGCATAATGGCTATTGCCTATATAAAAAATGCCTACCACGGCAATAAACAGTATGTATGGCAAATACTTCACAGGTAAACCATGCTCAAAAACAACATCAATTTTGACAAGCCTCTCGAGCTTGCCAAAGACGCTGCCTTTGCCTGATTCATTTTGTACCTTATATGAATTAGCTGCCATTACCTATTTTTTCTGCAATTCTTAGCTTAGCACTACGTGCCCTATTATTTATTTTCAATTCCTCTTCAGATGCCGTTATGGGCTTTCTGTTTATTGCATCAAGTGGCTTCAACACATTACCATAAAAATCCTTCTCAACTTTACCATCCACACTCCCTCGAAGCACGAAATTTTTCACTATCCTGTCCTCTAATGAGTGATATGACATTACCACTAATCTTCCACCCTCTTTGAGCACATCAGCACTCTGCTCCAGTGCTTCTTCCAACACCTTTAATTCTTCATTCACTTCGATGCGTATAGCCTGATACACCTGTGCGTAGTACCTATTTTCCTTACCTCTTTTGGCAAATTTTTTAAGTATATTTTTTAAGTCATCAGTCGTCCTGATTTCTCTATTTACTCTTTCAGCGACAATTGCTGCAGCCAAGGTTTTAGCATTTCTTAC
>NZ_SMMD01000530.1:0-2784 GCF_009711475.1 Fulvivirga aurantia | reverse complement strand
TCCCCATACATGCCCAGTATTTTATGTAAAGCATCCTGAGAATATGTATTTAAAACCTCTTTAGCAGACTTGGCAGCTGACTGATCCATCCGCATATCTAGGTCTCCTTCGAAACGAGTAGAAAATCCTCTGTCTGGATCATCTATCTGATGTGAGGAAATCCCCAAATCAGCTAAAACACCATCAACCTTATCTACACCATACATTTTCAGATACCTTTTCAGAAATCTGAAATTTGCCTCCACAAAAGTGAATGCATCAGAATCAATAGATTCTGCATTTTGCTTGGCGTCATTATCCTGATCGAAACCATACAAATGACCACTTGTCAGGCGCTTCAAAATTTCTCTTGAATGCCCACCTCCACCAAAAGTCAGGTCTACATAAATACCATCAGGCTTTATATCTAACCCCTCAATACACTCTGAGAGCATTACTGGCCGATGATAGTCATGAAGCTCCATGCTACAAGCTGTTAGCCGTTAGTTTGCCCAAAAATGAACTGAGCATTTTCTCTTCCTCCACCACTTGCCCGATTAAGGTATCAATACGCTCTTCATCGACTAAACTTAAACTCTTAATTATCAAGAGTTGTGTTTCAAGCTCGAAGCTTGAACCTAATGCTATTTCTAAATACTGCTTATAAGCTTTATCTGTGCTTCGAGCACTTCCTTCAGCTATATTGCTTGGTATAGAAACAGCAGCCCTATTAATTTGAGAAACCAACCCAAACCTTTCATCAGAAGGCAATTCTGCCGACAGTGCGTAAGTGTCCATCGCCAGTTTAAATCCCTTCTGCCAGATTTTTAGATTTTTGTAATTCCTCATCTCAATACACTGCTTAAGGCTAAGAGCTTAAAGCTCATAGCTTTATTTAATCATCTAGGTACTTTTGCGCCAATTGCGAAAACTCCCCAGGATCACTTATCAAATGCTCTTCGTAAAGTTTTGGACTCCAGATCTCAACCTTATTACCCATCCCCACGATAACCGCATCCTTCTCAAGTTGAGCATAACCCATCATAAGCTTTGGAATTAAAAAACGGCCCGTACCGTCTAATTCCACCGTAGCACTACCACGAAAGAAATTTCGCTGTAGCTTTCTATACTCTTCATTAAACTCGTTTAACCCCGCGATCTTAGAATAGATCTTTTTAAACTCTACCATGGGGTACAGAATCAAACATGGCTCGAAACCTCTACGCACAACCAGCTCATTACCAGAAGTTTCTGGCAAATTAGCCTTGATCTTGGAAGGCAGCATCATTCTGCCTTTCGCATCGATCTTGCACTCATATTCGCTGGTGAAAAATGCCATTTTGGTTTATATGCTCGGATTCTAATAAACAAACATATAAAAATATTTGACACTTTCCACCACTTTTTACCATTTTCACCCACTTTTTAACATTCTGTTTAAATTTGGCGTAAATGACAGTGCAACAGCCTGTTTTGTTCCGTTTTCTTTGATTTAGTGAATGACGCTTTTATGAACTCGAGAAAGTCAGACAACCACCCCTGAATACCTTAAATCAGCAATTTGATCATCATTTAAAGCTAAATGAGTGCTTAGAATCTCATAAGTGTGCTCTCCAAATTTTGGTGGTGGTAGAAAGTGGGAAGCATTTACCAGGCCTTGAATCTTTGCAGAAAAATTACGTGGAGCCCTCATAGCATCTTTATGCACGACAAGGTTACTATATTGATTTAGAGCTTCTGGTATATTATTGATTACTCCACCTGGTATATTATTATTAATCAGTATTTCTTGCAGTTTCTGAGCCTTTAATTTTTTAAATGCTGTAGATAGCAACTCATTTAATGCATCTCTGGATTGCAGCCTTTTCTCATTAGTTGCAAAATCATCAGACGGCTCAATTTGTAAGGCAATAAGCAATCGCTCAAATTGTTGATCAGTGCCAATGGCCAAAATAAAGGGTTTATCATCTTTAGAATACAGCACTTCGCCATAAGGAGCAATGTTGGGGTGTAATGAACCTGACTGTTGTGGCACTACCCCTCCTACCAACCAATTAGTAGCTTGATTTGCCAGTGATGCGATGGCTGAGTCAATCAGTGAAACTGAAACCATCTGGCCTGTCTCACCTTTTAGAATACCAATATACGCTACCAGTATAGCCTCTTTCAGATGATGAGCCGCCAATATATCCATCAATGCAACAGGTAACTTGAGGGGATTTCCTCCTTTTTCTCCATTGATAGACATAAAACCTGATTCTGCCTGTATAACTGCATCATAGCCAACCCTGTCGTTATAATCCCCATAACCCGTGATTACCCCGTAGATCAATTTTTCGTTCAAAGACTTCAGGCTGCCATAATCAACTTTCAATTTAATTGCATCTCCTGGTTTAAAGCTGACAATAACAATATCAGCCTGACTTATCAACTTGTAAAGTATTTCAAGACCATCTTGCTTACTATAATCAATGGCTATTGATTTTTTATTCCAGTTGGTACTAATAAAATAAGTAGACCTATCATCTGTTTTCTCTTCAGAAATTTTCCACCCACGTGTAACATCGCCTTTGGTTTTTGGATTTTCAACCTTAATTACCTCAGCTCCTAATTCTGAGAGAAATTGCCCTACCGACGGACCTGCCAAAACTGAGGCAAGCTCTATTACCTTTACTCCATTAAAAATAGGTTGCTTTGTCATTGCGCCATTTTTTGAGATACAGCAACAAATCTAGTTCTTAAAATAAGCTCAGCCTACTTTTACTGAGCCTTTGACTTGGTCTTATTTGCGACAAACAACGTGAA
>NZ_SMMD01000033.1 GCF_009711475.1 Fulvivirga aurantia | reverse complement strand
AACCCTTGTTACCTCATCTGAGAAAATATTGAGTGAGTCCACCATCTGGTTGATCGTTTCCTTCAACTCAGAGATCTCACCTCTTGCTTCAATCGTAATTTTTTGTGTCAGGTCACCCTTCGCAACGGCTGTTGCTACATTAGCAATCTCCCGCACCTGTCCTGTAAGGTTGGCAGCCATGTAGTTTACATTTTCCGTCAGGTCTTTCCAGGTACCGGCAATGTCCGGCACCTCCGCCTGACCACCAAGTATACCTTCGGTACC
>NZ_SMMD01000387.1 GCF_009711475.1 Fulvivirga aurantia | reverse complement strand
ATAAGATTGTTGACTTTATCGTTGATACAATCACCGTCTCCTCCAACATTGCCCCAGACATAGACATATCCACACCTTTCGATGTCAGCTGTATTAATAATCCAATAGACTTCACATCAGTGAACATGTCTGGTGATATTCAATTTTACAATTGGGATTTTGGAGATGGCAATACATCTACATCGAATGACCCCTCTCATACTTTTACTACACCGGGTACCTATGAGGTGAGATTGAGCGTTACAGACCCTGATCCGTGCGATAATTTTACTACAAAAACCCTTACTATTTACGAAGAGCCAGTAGGGTCATTTACAAGTCCTGCAGGGGTAGTGTGTACAAATCAAGTGGTGACATTTAACAACACGACACCTGATAATTTTGAGGGTAACGAAAGCTTTGAATGGCAAATAGATGGTGCTTCTGTTTCAACCGATAGGGACTTAGACTATGAATTTGATTCGGGAGGAAGTTTTGAAGTAAAGCTGATTACATCCATTCCAGGGTGCTCAAATGAAATTACTGAAAATTTTAATGTTATAGCCGGCCCGGCACCTGACTTTACTGTTGATGATAGCTGCGTAGGCACGTTATTTCAATTTAATAATGTATCAACAGGCGACAACATTGTTTCCTATTCCTGGGATTTTGATAATGGTTTCATGTCATCGAGCGAGACGCCAGAGCCTTTTGAGTATACATCACCAGGTGTTTATAATGTCACACTAACCACCGAAAACGCTTCTGGCTGTGTTACCTCCATTATTAAACCATTGACAGTTTATGATTTGCCTCAGGTAAACTTCAGTAATGAGCTTTCTTGCGAAATGGAACTGACACAATTTGAAGACCTAAGTAGTGTAGACAATGCTAACATCGAACAATGGCAATGGGATTTTGATGACCCTGCCTCAGGTAATAATACATCAACTGAGCAAGATCCACAGCACATCTTTTCTACAAGTGGAGAATTTGATGTCAAATTGATTACAACTACCACATTTGGGTGTAAAGATTCAACAGAGCAAGCAATAAACGTTAGGCCGGCACCTGATGCGCAATTCGATGTTGATCGAATTTGTATTGGTGAAGAAATTCAATTTCAAGATCAGTCTACAGCAGTGCCAGGAGAGGTGCTTACATCCTGGGCGTGGGACTTAGGGGGTGAGTTTAGTAACGAGCAAAACCCAACAAAAACATTTGAGTTTGCGATAGATTATAACGTAAGCCTAACTGTTACTTCGCAAAACCTATGCTCTAACACTACCAATCAGGTAATGTCAGTAAATCCAGCTCCGATAATTGATTTCGGAATAGAGGATGCTTGTGATAATCAGGAAGTAAACTTATATGACCTTACCAATAATAATGGAGATCCTGTAGATGTTTATAATTGGGAATTTGCAGGTTTGGGAACAGCCTCAGATTCTAGCGTCTTTTTTGATTTTCAGGAGGCCGGATCATATACTGTAGCCTTGGGAATTATTACCGTTGGTGGTTGTGAATATAGTTTTAACAAACCCATCCAAATACAGGAGTCACCACAAGCCAGTTTTTCAGTAGGTTCTACTTTTGGTGCACCTCCATTCGAAGTGCAGTTTATCAATAATTCTTCTGATGTAGAGGAGGTAATGTGGGATTTTGATGATGGTAGTACGTCTATAGAAGAAAATCCTGTACATGTATTTGAAGAGGAGGGCACCTACGAAGTGAAATTAGTGGTTAGAGATACTAATGGGTGTGTTGATACGACCTCAACAATAATCAATGCACTTTTTCCTGATCTTGAAGTAGAATTGAGACAACTAACAATTGTAAATAATAAACTCATTTTAACGATTGTAAATAACGGTACGCTTTCAGTTGATAGCCTCTCAGCATTGGTTGACTTCGGAAATGAGGTCACTGTAGAAGAAAACCTCGATTTGAAATTAGAGTCTTCAGCACAACCTAAGCCTGTTAATTATACTTTAGATTTAAACTTAGCCACGAGAAATGTCGATTTTGTCTGTGTTACGATAAATAGTCATTTAGCTGGTATTGAGGATTCAAACGCAAGCAATAATACCACTTGTGAAACCTTTGAGCGGCCCGTGGTATTCGTCACTCCATTCCCTAATCCTGCCACAAATAAGCTCAACCTAAGAGTAGTTTCTGAAGCAAATGGAGAAATGATCGTGAGGTTATTTAATAACTTAGGAGTACAGGTTATTGAAGACAGTATTGATGGAGTTA
>NZ_SMMD01000394.1 GCF_009711475.1 Fulvivirga aurantia | reverse complement strand
TTTAAATATTGTAACCGGACTAAAACGCGATAAAATCAATGCGGGATAGCTACCAGCTAAAACACCGATAATAAGCAATAAACAAACCACGACAAGCGTATTGAACATGTTTACCTCTAATACCAGAGTTCGTGCGGCCAGTTCATTAAACAACGGTAAACCAAACCATGCTATAACGAGCCCCAGCAAGCAAGCAACACTCACAGTAACCACTGCTTCGCTTAAAAACTGAACAATCAGTTGTTTTCTTTTAGCACCAATCACCTTTCTTACCCCTACTTCTTTAGACCTATTAACCGACCTACTGATAGTAAGTGTCACAAAATTGATACTCCCTAATACCAAAATCAGTAAAGCAATGGCCGACAAAATATAAGCATATTGCGGATCACTCACTGGGGCAATTCCAGTAGGCATTTCAGTATTTAAATGAATATCGGTAAGCGGTTGCAGGCCTACATTATATTGACCTTCAACATAGTCTTCCCCTAATATTTGCTTCATCATATCAGGAAACTTCTTTTCGAGCGACTCAGCGCTTGTTCCAGGCCTTAATACAATGTAGGTTTCGGCCTGCACATTGTACCAACTACTAAGCATGCGCTCAGAAAAAAGATCTGTATTGTTAAGGTCTGAAATAAGAATTCCGAACTGAAAACTGCTATTGGTGGGTGGGTTCTCCACTACCGCCTTAATATTGAAGGTTCTTTGTTCATCTCCTATTTGCATTTGCAAGGTTTCACCTACAGCATTATCAACGCCAAACAGCTTTTGAGCTAAGCCAGAGGTAATCACCACATTATTTTTGTCTGCTAAGGCACCATTTAAACGGCCGTAAATAGGTGAGAAATCGAAACTATCGAAAAAATACTCCCCGACAACTGTAACGATTTCGTTGTAATTATCAACCCCAACAGTGATTGATTGCGGCATCTGATTGTAAGTAACATATGCCATCACATCTTTGAAATTCTCTTTTAGAGCCGGACCGAGGGGATACGGTGTAGTTGTATTAAAAAACTGTTCGTCTTCGCCATAGTTCTCAAATACCCAGGCCCTGTAAATACGGTCAGCTTTATCATGAAACTTATCAAAAGTCCATTCATCTTTAACAAATAGCACAATAAGTATACAGCATGCTATGCCTGTGGCGAGACCGGTAATGGTGATAAAAGAGTGTAAGCGGGTTTTCCAGATATTGCGAAGGGCAATTTTAAGATAGTTGATAATCATTGTTTTGAATTTTTGACCTATACGAACATCGACAAAGCTTAAAAAAACTCAAAACGATATGTAATAAGCCGCCTGCTTGCTGTTATCAACCGTAAATAAAATGTAGTGAGTTGTTGACTCGCTGTATGCGTATTTTCCTTCAATAACTTAACCCTACTTATGAAATACATTCTGATTTTAATCCTCCAGACAGCCTTGACAGTCTCCCCATTTGCACAAGAGCCTAAGCTGCTACTTCCGGTTTCTACTGCCCTGCCCAACCGTGACATTACAATTTCACCTACAGGTGATTTATTGCTTACAACTGTGCAAAGCTATAAGCGTGAAGTGAGCGCCATTATAATTTATGAAAAATCAAAAAACAGCTGGTCCAATCCGCAAACAGCGCCCTTTTCAGGCACTCATAGCGATCTGGAACCCGCTTTTTCTCCTGATGGGAAGACCTTATACTTTGCCAGCAACAGACCCCTTCCTGATAAAGCTGAAAGGTCTGACTACAATATTTGGGCTGTTAAAAAAACTCCAGAAGGATGGTCTACACCTTACCCCCTGCCGGAGATCATTAATACTAGCACCAATGAGTTTTACCCTTCAGTCACAAATGATGGATCAATCTATTATACAGCGACATATGAAAATGGAAAAGGAAAAGAAGACATTTATGTGAGCCGTTTAGTTGATGGGGAATACCAATCACCGGAAAGCCTGTCGGAGGCTATAAATACAGATAAATATGAGTTTAACGCTTTTGTAGCTACTGATGAGTCTTACATAGTTTTTAGCAGCTATGGACGTGAAGATGATCTGGGTGGCGGAGATTTATACATAAGCTATAAAAATGACCAAAACCAATGGCAACCCGCTCAACATCTCTCGGAGAGAATTAACTCAAAAACATTAGATTACTGTCCTTTTGTAGATCAGGATGGCAGGTTTTATTTTACAAGTTCGCGCGCATTATTTGAACCATCAATGAGTTATCAAACGCTATCTCAACTGCATAATACAGTAGAAAATGGATTAGAAAATATCTATTTCATCGCTTTTTCGGAGATAATTGATAAGGAATAAAAAA
>NZ_SMMD01000174.1 GCF_009711475.1 Fulvivirga aurantia | reverse complement strand
AATAAGACCCAAACCTAAAGTTTGGGTCTTATTATTTAATCTCTTTCAGACTTTTAATCTGCTTAACGTTTCCCTACTCACCCCAAGGTAAGCAGCTAATAGTTTTTTGGGTACTCGCTGTATTAGTTTTGGTAGTGTAGTTAGCAGGTTATTATACCTCTCTTCTGCTGTTTCTGTAAGATGAGATAATATACGCTTTTGCAAAGCGATATAACCCAAATTTGCCTTTACTCTAAAGAAATTTGCCATAGCTTTTACCTCCTGACAAATAATCTCCCGATTTTCAAAAGACAAACTGAAAAATTCGGAGTCTTCCAAACAATCTACATGAAGTGTCGATTTAATCTGATTTTGATAGGCATTATAATCACTTACCCAATAGTCTTCCATACCAAATTGTAAAATATGCTCTTTGCCATCATTATCTACTGTAAATGACTTAACCAGACCATTGATTATCCAAAACTCTGAAGGTACTGTTTGCCCGATTTGTATAAGGTACTGATGTTTTTTGAAGCTTTTATACTTAAAGTGTTTCGATAAAAAATCCCATTCTTCATCTGTTAAATCAGATATTTCTTCTATATGATCTCTTAGACGTTTGTACTTATCTTCCATCTTAAAAATTTGTGAGCAGACCATACAAATATACCAGTCTGAAAGACTTTATATAAGTATATCTTTCGGCTTTGTTAGGTTGGTATATGACTTTACAAAAAATGTGTTGTTGGCTATACCAAAATATGCCACACCGATATTTCCAAAATCATATGTGAAGGTGCTGAGAATAAAGTAGCTGGTTCTTTTACTTGTGCCCATTTCCTGAAG
>NZ_SMMD01000195.1 GCF_009711475.1 Fulvivirga aurantia | reverse complement strand
TAAAAATAGGCCTCCATAGCTCAGTTGGCCAGAGCAACTGACTTGTAATCAGTAGGTCGTTGGTTCGAATCCGACTGGGGGCTCATTTGTAAAACCCTTCACAATTTGTGAGGGGTTTTTTGTTTTACACCAATCTGTAAATTGAATTCAAGCCGACAAAGTTCGAGCGCCTTCATTCAGTTACGTATCAGTCGATTGCCTTAGTTTTTAGTTCTTGAAATAAGCTCACTTTACAATTTTCTAGCTTGTTTATTTATTACTTTAACTAGCTTTGAGCAGCTAAACGAAATATCATGCAACAAGAAAAGCTACGTGAGATACTTACCGCACAATCATTTGAGCCAGCACTCGTTGATGAAATCATTACAACAGGTAGGGTTAAACAAGTGAAGCAAGGCACTGCAGTGATTCAACCCGGTGCAAATGCTACTGAGATTCCGCTTGTTCTTGAAGGTTCACTCAAGGTTATGAGGCAGGACGATGAAGGCCGTGAAATATTTCTTTATTATCTGGAAGGGGGTGAGACTTGCGCCATGTCAATCACTTGTTGCATGGAAAATAAAAAAAGTGCTTTCAGTGCTATAGCTGAAGAGGACACTACACTTTGGATGATTCCAATGCACTTGTTAAATGCCTGGGTGGAAAAATACCCTGAGTTTAGGAAATTCATATTTCGTTCTTATCAAACCAGATTTGATGAGCTGTTATTGGCCATAGACAGCGTGGCTTTTATGAAAATGGACGAACGCTTGTATAAGTATCTCCTTGACAAGAAGCAGGCTTCAGGTTCATATGAAATAAAGAAAACCCACGAGCAAATAGCACAAGAGCTCAATACATCACGTGTAGTGATTTCCCGATTGCTCAAACAACTAGAAACAGAAGGTAAGATAGAGCAGCATAGAAATAGAATTGAGAT
>NZ_SMMD01000077.1 GCF_009711475.1 Fulvivirga aurantia | reverse complement strand
TTACCCTTAATCCCTTACCA
This sequence comes from Fulvivirga aurantia, assembly GCF_009711475.1. Lineage (GTDB taxonomy): Bacteria > Bacteroidota > Bacteroidia > Cytophagales > Cyclobacteriaceae > Fulvivirga > Fulvivirga aurantia. The sequence goes on along the minus strand of NZ_SMMD01000077.1, from coordinate 366 downwards.
GAATCAACAGTGGAATTAAGCTCGACAAATCCAGATGCTGACGTAGTTATTACATGGAATGAGGCAAACTCTGGATTAAATTCGGATGTATTATATAAATGGAATGCGTTCGAGGAAGGCTCTGCTAAGAGTGATTTATTATTATCTCTACAATCAGATAATGGAGGTAAGGATAATCAACTTACCATCAGTCAAGGTGAGTTAGACGAAGCCTTAACTGATCTTGGTTTAGCTGTAGGAGAAACAATTACCTTAAATTGGTTTATATCTGCTACAAACGGTGATATAACTAAGGAAACAAATGTTAGTACGGTAACCATTAAAAGGTTTGTGAATGAAATTGCATCATTTGATTTAGAATCTCCT
>NZ_SMMD01000525.1 GCF_009711475.1 Fulvivirga aurantia | reverse complement strand
TTCAGAAATGATTACAAAATCCTGTGTAATTGAGCCTAAATATTTTCCGCTTAGTTCTGGATCGTTCTGCATATCAAATGATTATAATTTGCTGCAAAATTAGGAAACATTCTTAAATCAGGCCGATTTCAGTAGCTTCATTATAATTCTTATTTTTAGTGCTTCATTTAAAAATTATATGATGAGAAAAACACTGTTTTTTATATGTTGTGCACTTTCCATTCAATTAAGTGCTCAAACAAGTCAAAACGCTTATCAGCAGCGCGATGCTCTAGCCGAAAAATCAATCTTAAACAGCTATGAGGCGCGTAATATAGGGCCAGTAGTACAAGGCGGAAGAATTGTAGACATTGCGGTAAACGAACAAAATCAAAAGGAATACTATGTAGCCTATGCATCGGGTGGAGTTTTTAAAACTGAAAATCATGGAATTACTTTCAATCCCGTTTTTGATGAAATTGATGCCTTGGGAATTGGAGATATTGCCTTGGCCCCTTCAAACCCACAGATTGTTGTAGTTGGTACTGGAGAAAACAATAGCAGTAGGTCTAGTTATGCGGGTTCTGGTGTTTATAAATCAACAGATGGAGCCAAAACCTGGGAGAGTATTGGGTTAGAAGATACGCAACACATAGGTCGTGTGATTATTCATCCGGAAAACCCTGATGTAATATGGGTGGCATCTATGGGGGCACTTTACTCACATAATGAGGCCAGAGGTGTTTATAAAACCACTGATGGAGGTGAAACCTGGAATAAGACATTGTATGTAAATGACAGTACGGGTATAATTGATTTGGTCATCAATCCCCAAAATCCAGATCAGTTATGGGCTAGCTCGTGGGAGCGTACGCGTAAGGCATCAAATTTTAAAGGCAATGGCCCGGGATCAGCCATTTTCAGATCAGATGATGGCGGAAATACCTGGAATAAGATCGTGGAAGGATTTCCGGAAGGCAAACAAGTAGGTAGAATTGGCCTGGACGTAGCTGCGTCTTCACCAAATATTATATACGCTTTCTTAGACAACCAAGCCGAGACTAAAGAGAAAAAAGAGCAGGATAAAAGTGATGACCTTAAACTGCAGGATTTTAAGGACATGACGGTGCAGCAGCTATTGGCGCTTGATGATGAAATAATTAAAAACTTTCTGGATAAGAATAACTTTCCGAAGAAGTACACGCCACAGTTGCTTAAGAAGGAAATCAGGCAAGGAAAATATGAGCCTAAAGCGGTAGCCAATTATTTTGGCGATGCCAATGCTGCTTTGTTCAATACATCAGTAGTAGGGGCAGAATTGTATAGGTCTGATGATTATGGAGATACCTGGAAAAAGATGAATAGCTATGATCTGGATGGGGTGTACTTCACCTATGGCTATTATTTTGGGGAAGTGCGTGTAGCACCAGATAATCCTGATTTGGCGTATATTTTCGGAGTACCTTTATTGAAAACTACCGATGGTGGTGAAACCTATGCGCGTATCGATACTATTGGAGACGTGCATGTAGATCACCAGGCTTTATGGATAGATCCAAGCGACTCAAAACATGTGCTGTTAGGCAATGATGGTGGCCTCTATGAAAGCTACGATGAAGGTGCTAACTGGCGACACATCAATAACATGTCTGTTGGTCAGTTTTATACTGTAAACGTAGATATGGAGAAGCCATACAACGTGTATGGAGGGTTGCAGGATAATGGTACGCTTGTCGGTTCGTCAAAGTCAATACCTAACCGTACAGCAAAGTGGGAGCGTATCTTTGGTGGTGATGGTATGTTTGTAGTTCCTGATGCAAGAAATAAAGATATTATTTACACAGGCTTCCAGTTTGGTAATTATTACCGAATGGATAGAAGTTCTAATGACTTCGACAAAATAACACCGCAACATGATATCGGAGAACCACAACTCAGGTTTAACTGGCGAACACCTTTGAAGTTGAGCGATCATAACCAGGACATCGTATACATTGGTTCTCAAAGATTGCATAGAAGTTTTGATAAAGGAGACACGTGGGAATCAATAAGCCCGGATTTAACGAAGAATCTCCCTCAGGGCAATGTGCCGTTCTCAACAATTTCTACATTCTCTGAGTCTCCTCTAAAATTCGGACTCATATATGTCGGTACAGATGACGGAAACGTACAAGTCACAAAAAGTGGAGGAGGAGATTGGGCGAAGATTAATAACGGCTTGCCAGCCAATAAATGGGTAAGTGCTGTGTTTGCTTCACCACACAATCAGGCAGAGGTTTTTGTATCGCTCAATGGGTATCGTGAAGATGATTTTTCTACCTACATCTATATGAGCGAAGATTATGGTCAAAGTTGGAAATCATTGAAATCAAACTTACCAGATGTGGTTGTCAATGATTTAATCCAGGATCCTGTAAATCCGAACCTTCTATACCTTGGAACAGACCATGGTACTTATATAAGTTTGAACAAAGGCAACTCCTGGGAAGTGCTCAAGAGCATACCTAATGTAGCCACATACGATCTTTTAGTGCACCCAAGAGATAATGAATTGGTCGTAGGTACACATGGTCGAAGCATTTTTATTGTGGATGCAAAACCGCTGCAAAAGATAGCGGGAAATGCTGACCTGAAGGTGGTATTATTTGAGGTTGATGATGTGCGTCACTCATATAGATGGGGAGAGAGCCGATACGGATATTTAAAGCCTTATCTTCCTCAGGTGAATTTAAATTACTTCATTGAAAATGCAGGGGAAGTAACTTTTTCTGTGAAAAACGAAGAAGGGACTGTGATTAGATCGTGGAGTTCTTCAGCTAAAAAAGGCTTCAACAAAGAAAAATGGGATGTAAAGGTGAGCTATGCTCCTAAAAAGAAGAAAGCTGAAGGTGTTTATAATTTCATCAAAAAAGGAAAATACACCATTGAGATTTCAGCCAATGGACAAACCGATAGTCAGGGATTTGAAGTGAAATAATTGTATTGTCGCCAGCTCTTAAGAGATTTGGCGACATTCTTTTTTAGTCTATAGTATTGCTTTCAATCCAGTCGTTGCTGAATGATATCAAATCTGGATAAAAAGAAAGAAACTGACTGTTAAACTCGTCATAGTGTTTTTTCAACTCCACAGTTGCCGATTCCATTTTTGAATCAAAAGTAGTTCTTCTCGACATGCCATTGAGGGCCCTCTGTAGGCCTTCTACCTTTGAATAATTGTATAGCCAATCATTGGCCTGCATATACGGAAACATGTACTGAACTCCTCTGGGCAGTTTTTTCAAATACTTTTCAATGATGGTATAGCAATGCTGACTAAAATCCTGCAGAGGTAGATGATGAAACTTCGTCCAATTAAGTGCTAAAAAATGATCATAAAACATGTCTACGATCACACCAGCGTAGTGACGATACTTTTTCCTTAGCTTGTCTTTGCTTTCAGAGACAACTTCATGATTATCAGTGTATTCATCAATTGCTCTGTGTAATAAAATGCCCTCGGTTATTTTTCTTGTGTAGTTTTTAAACTCTTTGCCTTTTACAAAATCACCTATAAAATTGCCCACCAATAGCTCTTCCGATTCTCCACTCAGGTGCATGTGTGCTAAA
>NZ_SMMD01000203.1 GCF_009711475.1 Fulvivirga aurantia | reverse complement strand
TTGAGTCGGATTCAATTAATGCTTCATTAGAGAAAACTGGAAATCGTTCTTGAGAAATGGCCATTTGGCAAGATAAAACTAATAGAAGTATGAATTTCGTCATTTTAGGTAGTGTGGTAACGACCAGATTTAGCGCTGTGGCCTCCGAGCTTTTTTAATTGCGATGAAATTAGCGAATCTGTCGGTGCATTCAAAGTGTCAGATATGCACTGCGCAATACAAATAAAAGCTTATACGAGCAGAAGATGGTAGAAGCTCTGAAGTTTCTTGGTGGCAGATAAGCGGGGTGTTTCACAGGCACTTTAACCATGACTAAGTCAGGCCATACGCTATATCCCTTGTTGTGGCCTGTTTATTAGAGTATTTCTCGTTAGTTGAATGAAGTTTCGTTGTTGAGCCTTTTGAGTACCATTAATATTAATGTCACCAGCGCCATAACTCCAGAACTAGTTAGCCACATCCAATAGCCTAGTTCATACGATATAATGTCAGTTGGAATTCCACCTTCATCAACTACGATTCCATCGAAGAGTAGAAGAGATGCTGAAGCAATTAGAGAAAGCGTTGATAACACCAAGATTCGTTTCGTGTTTTGATCGGAAAACCATTTATAAGTTGAATACCATGTTAACAATAATAGGGGATTCGATAACCATGTCAAACCAACTGCGTCATATAGGATTGATATCCACCCCATTAAAAAGTCACCAATTGCATCGTTACAATTGTTTTGCGTACAGATACTCTTTTGTGTTAAGGAAGCTATGAAAATACCAATGCTGAGAATAGTTGCAGATATTGCTATGATATTCTTTATGTTTTTCCTAATGCTCAAGTTATTCAAGTAAATTTCAGATTTGTCGTTGAGATATACTTTCTAGTAGACATGAGCCACAACAACTGTATAGCACATAGTGCACTATACTTACTATTAACGTGCACTAATATA
>NZ_SMMD01000063.1 GCF_009711475.1 Fulvivirga aurantia | reverse complement strand
GGGGCGCATCAACTCTATTTTTGCACTGCTCTTTATTTCTATAGTTTATTTTAAAGAGTTTGTTTTAAGAGATAGGGTTTACATACAAAATAGGTAATGGAATTTTTAAAAGATCATCCTTTTGCAGTCGAAACACATTTCGAAAATTCGATTGTTCTTACATACGCTGTTAAAAAGGAAGAGCTTCAAGAGTTTATTCCAGAGTGTTTAGAGCTCGATACGTTTGAGGATAAATGGGCATTTGTTGCATTAGCAATGGTAAATACCAAAAACTTACGCCCAAAAGGTTTACCCAAAATATTTGGTAATGACTTCTTTTTAATCGGCTATAGAGTGTTTGTGCGAT
>NZ_SMMD01000364.1 GCF_009711475.1 Fulvivirga aurantia | reverse complement strand
CTATGGAGATGCAGAGACCCGCGTTGATTTTCGAACACTCCCCTTTATTTATTATTGTTTGTATCCTGGCAGGATTGGCATATGCTTATGTACAATACCAGAAGTCAGGGCCATGGGGTCAATCGCTTAACAGGATCTTATTTGTCGCCAGAGCTTTATTGGTCAGTGTCATTGCTATGTTGCTTGTTTCACCAATTCTTAAGCAAGTAAAAAATGTTATAGAAGAGCCTACCTACGTTATTGCTGTTGATAATTCTTCGTCAATAGCCAGATCGACCGATAGTACACGATTGCGTACATTATATAGCTCTATAAATGATTTGGTTGAGTTGAAAAAGGAAGAAGGATATGCCATAGATATCCGTACTATAGATGGTGAAAGTCACGAAAAAATCCCTTCAGATGTTAAATTAGATTACAGTCAATCTGACCTTGCAGGTTTTTTGGATCAAATCTCGGCAGATTATGAAGGGAGAAACCTTTCTGGTGCCTTATTAGTTTCTGATGGAATTTTCAACGAAGGTATATCACCAACTTTTACAGACTATAATTATAACATCGATGTTTTAGGTGTTGGAGATACTATACCAAAGGCGGATGTGAGTATTCGGTCTGTGGTTTACAATAAAATTAGTTATCAAGGCAACCAGTTTCCGGTTGTGGTGCAGTTTACTCAAAAAGGTTTTGAAGGAAGAAATGTAAACGTAGCTATATCACAAGGAAGTAAAGTAATTGAAAGTAAAACTGTAGGCCTTAAATCTGATCACCAGCTAAATGAAATAAGGTTTTTAGTAGAAGCTTCAGAAAAAGGATTTCAAAGATACACTGTACGCATTACACCCCTGGCCAATGAGTTTACTACTATAAATAATACCAAGCAGGTTTATGTAGAAGTTATTGAAGGTACCGAAAATATAGCTGTAGTAGCAGCAGCTCCTCACCCTGATATCAAAGCTTTGCGATTTGCTATAGAAAGTAATTCCAATTACACGTTTGATCAATTTATTTACAGTCTACCGGCAGACAGAGCAAGATTGGCTAACACCACCAAGCAGTACGATCTTATTATATTTCATCAACTGCCCGATAGAAGGGGAGTTGGAGCGATAAACCCCAAAATGCTGGAGGGTGTTGCTCAACTCTTTATTTATGGAGAAAGTACAGATATCCGATTTTTTAATGAAATAAATGAGGTGCTTACATTAGATGCTGTACCAGGAGAATATGATAAAGTAACGGCAAGTTTTAATCAGGAGTTTATGAATTTTAAGCTAAGTGAAGGCCTGCAACAAACTTTCACGGAACTGCCTCCCATCAATGTTCCTTTTGGTAAAATTGATTTGAGTAAAGGTACTAAAGTGATGCTTTACCAACAGGTGGGGAGCATAGTCACAACGAAACCACTGATCGCTTTAAATGAGGAGATAACACCAAAAAAAGCCGTAGTGCTGGGTGATGGTTTGTGGAAGTGGCGTCTAACAAGCTTTGTAAACAATGAGAGTCATGAGCAATTTAATGAGCTTATAACTAAGCCGGTGCAGTTTTTATCTTCTAAAGATGACAGAAGAAAGTTTAAAGCCTACCCGATTAAAAATGAATCTACCACAAACGAAGCTGTTGTTTTTGACTCGGAGGTGTATAACGATTTATACGAGCGAGTGTATGGCAATAGAATCAACCTCACAGTTACCGACTCAGAGGGTAAAGCCCGAAATTTTACTTTTATAACTAATGAGAATAATACCAGATATACAATTAGTGGCTTGCCGGAAGGTATCTACAACTACAGCGCAAGTACTAATTTAAATGGTAGTTTAGAATCTGTTTCAGGTGAGTTTTTAGTGAAGGACTTACAGGTTGAAGATATAAACCTCACAGCTGATTTTGATTTACTTCGCGAACTATCGGCCAAGAATGGAGGGCAATTTTACCTGGATGATGAATTAGAAGATTTGAAAAATAACAACTTACCAGCACAGGGTATCATTCACTCAAGTGAACAATATTTGCCTTTCATAAATATCAAATGGCTTTTCTTTG
>NZ_SMMD01000013.1 GCF_009711475.1 Fulvivirga aurantia | reverse complement strand
TCAACAAAAAATCGCTCAGGTTTATCTGTCAATTGATCTTTGGGGAAATAAGCTTCGTGCTCCGGTAGCTGATCTACAATGGCACCAAACAATTCACCGATGTTTAAGCCCTCCAAGGCTGAAACCATCACGTATTTATCGGCCTTGATGTGTTCTTTCCAATAATTTAGCTTGTCTTCAGCCTGGCTGCCTTTCGCTTGATCTATCTTATTTAATACAAATA
>NZ_SMMD01000070.1 GCF_009711475.1 Fulvivirga aurantia | reverse complement strand
CAAAAAAAGCAGCCCTAGAGCTGCTTTTGTAGTTACGAGTAACATTAGTTATCAGAGAAACTGCCGTCCGCCAGCTGGCGGATATGAGTCCTGCGCATGATTTACTTTTTATCAATCATCTCCCAGATAAACTGTCTTCCTTTAGCTGACTTGAGTTGTTTTTCTCTCTTTAGAGCTTCCGATTTGTTGCTATGTTCCTCGGTGTAAATCACCTCCCAAGGTCGGTATCTTACAGTATATCCTTTTTTGGCAAAGATGTTATGACTGTCAAGCCTATTGTCTAATCAGAAGTTTACCCGATGTAAATCTTATTGTGCTTGGCACTATGTAAAACATAAACTGTAAACATCATAAACAAAAAAAGCAGCC
>NZ_SMMD01000120.1 GCF_009711475.1 Fulvivirga aurantia | reverse complement strand
TTGGTCAGCAAATCAGGTAGATGGCTAAAACCAGGAAAAGAAACTATCAATTGATTTCATTGAAAAAATAAGTATAGTATATGAAAAAAGCTGTTTTCTTATTTCTGGCATTATTTTCGATTGTACATGTTCACGGGCAAAAATTTGGTTATGTAGATACGGATTATGTACTAAGCAAAATGCCGGAATACGGTGAGGCTCAAGCCGAGATTGATAAACTATCTAAAGGATGGGAAGAAGAGCTTCAGGAGATGTCCAGAGAGATCGAGTCTATGTATAGTGAGCTGCAGGCAGAAGAGGTACTACTGACTGCGGAAATGAAAAAAGATAGACTGGCTCAGATAAATAAAAAAGAAACTGAACTAAAAGAGTATCAGAAAAAAATATTTGGGTTTGATGGTTTATTCTTTCTTAAGAAGAAGGAGCTTGTCAAGCCGGTACAAGACAAGGTTTTTGACGCGGTAGAGCGTGTATGCAAAGAGCAACGTTTAGCTATAATGTTTGATAAAGCAGGCGATTTGGTGATGATATACACAGACCCACGTCACGATTATACAGACTTTGTTTTAGAAGAGTTGGGGTTA
>NZ_SMMD01000231.1 GCF_009711475.1 Fulvivirga aurantia | reverse complement strand
CCTCGTATTTCAGCAACACTTCGATGAAAAGGAGGCAGCCACTCAATTTGAGCAGCAAATCAAAAATTGGGATCGCACCAAGAAAGAGGCCCTGATCAGGGGTGACAAAAAAGTCTCATAAAGGAAACTGATACGTTTGCTTTTGCTCCAATACTGTTTCTAAGCTTTGTATCAGTATTTCTGCCATGGTGGTACATTTCAAAAAATTCTTATTCTTATAGTGCTTAGCAAGATCTTCCCGCAAGGTTTTGATATTCTCTTTAGTCGATAAATTGTCTTTCGACATGGCGTCTAGAAGCGCATTCACATTTTTTTTACTCGCTTTATATCTATGGGCAATCAAAGAGCGCTCTTCCTTTTGGTATTGCTTTACCGTTTCCGGTGTCATACACTTTAAGCCTATTTCTATTAATGGATTATTTTGTTTGAAGTACTGGGGCATATAAATAGCCTTACGCCCTTCATACGATTGCTGGTCAAAATCTATTGCTCTGATTCGATACTCTACATCTTCGAAGTCCGGGGTTATATCAATTACAAAATTGCTCGAGTGCATATCGCCCAAAAGACGCACAAAGCATCTTTCATTAAATTTCACAAACTCTTTGGCCAACCGTATTTCGTTTAGGTTTTTATCATTGAGGTGGTGTTTCATAAACTGATCACCAGGTATGCCTACTATGTGTTCTTCTATAAGTGTTTGCTTTTCTACTACATAGCTTATTCTATTTGGTGAGAGTAAATGCTCCAGTTCCAAACCATACACACGGCTTGCATCAGCATTTTTGATATAGAAATAATCGAAGTTGTCGTTTATCCGATTTACAATTCTCACTCTAAAAGGCTGTGTGTTGCCATAAACGCATAAATCTATCCTGTCAACAAAAAGGTGGTCCATAACAGAAAGATCTCCATCAGCTTTAAGAATTGCATAAATGGTTTTCAAGCTGTGGTGTATATCTTTCATATCACCTTGAGGAAAAAAAACGGTTTCCCATAAGGTGTCTTTCCCATGCTTATCCATCAGCGCAATTGAGTTGTCATAGCGCAGAAGATCTTTGTAGTTTATAGGCAGTGGGATCTCTCTTTCATGCTTTTTTA
>NZ_SMMD01000352.1 GCF_009711475.1 Fulvivirga aurantia | reverse complement strand
TGAATCTTGATAGACTAAATGTATTATTCGCTTTGCCAACAATCTTTGAAAAAAAAATATTTAGTCAGGAAAATTTTCAGGAAGTAGCATTAGGACCTTTAAACAGCACGTTAACATCAATCTCCTACAATTTTGAACTTTCTCCTCTTTTTAGATTAGAACCCATGGTCACTTATTATACACGTCAACAGCTAGAAGACCAGTGGCAAGTTTACGGCACAGTTCATTATAAAGATCTTTTTTGGGTTGGTGCTAATTATACTGATGGTTACGGCTCCTCAGTTTATGGTGGAATCCAAATAAGCAATTTACTTAAAGTCGGTTATAGCTTCGATTTTGCAACAAATGATTTATCAGCTTATAATTCCCATGAATTTTATTTATCTGTAAGATTAGGTAATAAAAAAGTCGATAGATCAAAAAACTATATCTCTCAAAATAATTTAAATGATGAGCAGCTTCCTCAAGACGAAGATAAAGAAAATGATGAGGTTATTGAAGACAACCCTGAGCTGACAGAAGCTGCTATACCTAAAGAAAGAAGCCCTGAAATTAATACAAGTAGTGACTCGCTTACCATTCCTGAATCAACCGTATCTATAAAACCAGAGAGTGATCTAAAAGAAGAAGTCGTAGTTGAGCAAGCAAATGTAGAATCGCCAATAGCAATTCCAAACACAGAAGAGGATAAAAACTCTTTTGAATCATCTATGGCACCAGGATTTTATGTTGTGGTAGGTGCATTTTTGAGCCCTGAAAATGCTAATAAATTTATTGAGCAATTAAAAAATGCTGAATATGATCCTTCTCAGGCTTACAGGGGTGAAACTGAGTATCATTATGTATATCTCATGTTTACAGAGAATCGAAATGAAGCTGAAGCACTTCGTGATGAGTTAAGGTCGGTAGACCAGTTTAAATTCTCAGAAACTTGGATACTTGAAATTGATTAAAATGAATTACCATGAAATCCTCCCATATATGTTTTCTCATCTTAATCCTATTTGGTTGTAGGTCTGAAGACCCTGATCCAACACCGATTATATCCGAACTATCTGGTTGCCGAGATATATATGCGATCAATACCGACATACAGGCCCTTTTCTCTGATTACTCGTGTGAGTATGGTGAGGTCTTTTGTGAGGATTGTGATTACGTGCTAGGTCATGATCAAGTCATCTTAGACAATGACCAATTAAACTTACCTTTAGGGGCTACTGTTGGTATCGAAAGTGGCCTACGTAAATCTATTATTATAAGAAATTTTCAAGGTACTGCTGAACTACCTTACATATTTACAAATTGTGATGGAAAATCAATCGTGAGTGATGATGTTCCTGCAATCAAATTACATAACAATAACCATATAAGATTAACAGGTACCGGTTCATCCGATACCTATGGTATAAATGTTATTAAAGGCAAACCCTTCGGGGTTGTTGCTGAGTTGGGAACTTCAAATTTTGAAATTGATCATCTTGAAATTACAGGTATAACTGAGGTTGCTATTTCTGCCAGAACAAGACCTACATGTGACGGCTCAACAAACAGAGGCACTTTTGAACAAAAAAATTCAGTTATACATCATAATTACTTACATGATGTGGGTGGGGAGGGCACTTATGTAGGTGGCTCTCATTGGCATTCCAACTTCCCCCCTGTGGACGAATGTTTAGGATTAACTCTCTACGAACCAGAGTTAAAAGGGGTTAAAATTTATAACAATTTGGTTGAAAATGTGGGGAAAGATGGAATTCAGGTTGGGGGAGCAGTTGAAGACTGTCAGATATACAATAATATTGTTGTAAACTATGGACTTAGAAACATAACTGTGCATCAATCAGGAATACAAATAAACCCTGGAACAACTGGCGAGGTTTTCAGCAATGTAGTACAGGGAGGCACGGGAAATGGT
>NZ_SMMD01000792.1 GCF_009711475.1 Fulvivirga aurantia | reverse complement strand
TGCAAATAAGAAAAGGCTGATTTCAAAACAAGAATAAAAACTAAAATCAAATACAACCCTATGATAGCAGTTTGGCATAATGAAACCCGGAAGCCGAAAGCAATCAACTTTAACAGCACATCACAAAAAATAGCACTTCCTAAAATCAAACTTAAATGACCCAGAAACCACACAATTACAGAACCTTCATTTTAGGTATTACAATAGTAGCCACCCTTGGTGGCTTATTATTTGGTTACGACACCGGAGTTATTGGCGGTTCTCAGCTATACTTTACAGAGTATTTCAATTTTACAAAAGGAGAGCAAGGCTGGGCGGTTAGTAGCGCTCTTTATGGTTGTCTTGCCGGAGCACTCATTGCGGGCTTTTTAAGTGCCAAATACAGTAGAAAATACACATTAATCTTATCAGGTTTACTATTTGCCATATCCGCATGGGGCTCTGGTATACCTGAGTCGCTCACCATTTTGGTTTTGTTTAGGATACTTGGGGGTATAGGTGTGGGGATTGCCTCCATGACCGCCCCCATGTATATCGCTGAAGTTGCTCCACCCAAAGAGCGTGGCCGATTGGTGTCTTATTATCAATTAGCGATAGTTATAGGTTTCTTTGTCGTGTTTCTCGCTACATATTTTATCGGGGGTGGTGATATTTCAGCTCTTTCACCAGAAATGTTAGAAGAGGTACATCATCATAACGTAACTCAGGGGTGGAGGATTATGTTTTGGTCAGAGCTTATTCCGGCTCTCGCCTTCTTTATTCTTTTATTCTTTGTGCCTCACAGTCCAAGATGGCTTATGCTAAAGGGCCGTAATAGTGAAGCAAAACGTGTATTTGCAAAGGTGACAGCCTCTCCCGAGGAAGCAGAGAGAGAGTTTAGAGAAATTGAGGCCTCCTTAATTCGGGAAAGTAAAGAACTAAAGGTTACTGCATTTTCTAAGAGCATGCTATTGGTACTGTTTATAGGGGTTTCACTTTCTATTTTGCAGCAGGTTACGGGTATAAATGCCATACTATATTATGGGGCTGAGATATTTAGCAATGCCCTCGGGTATGGGCCTGAAGATGCCCTTAAACAGCAAATATTACTGGGGGCTGTTAACTTGTTATTCACCTTTGTGGCCATTTATCAAGTGGATAAGTGGGGGAGAAAACCATTGCTTATAGTGGGTACTTTAGGCATGTTTTTAGGAATTGGAACCCTCGGTTTTTCTATATACCTAAATCAACTGGGTATTATTTCACTTATAGGAATGCTAACGTTTATCGCCTCTTTTGCGCTCTCTATGGGGCCTGTTACTTGGGTGCTTTTATCAGAGATTTTCCCCAACAAAGTAAGAAGCTCAGCCATGTCTATAGCAGTGGCCGCACAGTGGCTTTTTAATGCTATTGTCGCAAACACATTCCCGGTTATCAATGGGAGTGAGGTTAATGAAAATGTTTTTAACGGAGCGTTGCCTTACTTTATTTTTGCCAGTTTATGTATCGTGGCGATCCTGTTTGTGTGGAGGTTTGTTCCTGAAACCAAGGGTAAAACATTGGAGGAAATGGACCAGTTATGGCTAAAAAAGGAGTAATGAATTCCAATGAAGAAGTCAAATCCTGGGGGCACTGGTGGTTAATCGCGATCAGTGTTTTAATGGTTTCTTGTGCTCAACCCACCCCACCGGAAGGGATGGTATACTTTTCGGCTGGGGAAATCGAAATTGGCTCTGAAAAAGGGCTGCCAAATGAAGCTCCTATATTTGAAACGGAGGTAAAAGCCTTTTTAATAGATAAGCACCCTGTTACTGTGGGCCAATTTAAAAAATTTGTCCTGGCTACTGGTTATGAGACGGATGCTGAAAAATTTGGCAACTCGGCATTATTTGAATTCAGTAAGGGGCATTATAAAATGGTTGATGGTGTAACCTGGCAACACCCTTTTGGTCCTGAGGAGCCCGCAGCAGCACCCGACCACCCTGTTACCCATGTAAGTTGGAATGACGCCAATGCCTACGCCAGATGGGCTGGTAAGCGATTACCTACAGAAATTGAATGGGAATATGCAGCCAAAAATGGAGAAAACACCAGCAATAAATATAGCTGGGGAGATCAATTAGCCGATAGTGAAGGTGAGTTTCAGGCCAATGTCTGGCAAGGCGCATTCCCATTTGTAAATACAGCAAAAGACGGGTATCGGTATACCTCTCCAGTCGGTAGTTTTGGAATTACACAATGCGGCTTATCAGATATGGGAGGTAATGTATGGGAGTGGTGCTCCGACACTTACATGTTATATGGAAATTTACCTGAAAACAAACATATAGATCCACGGCTAAAGGTCATAAGAGGTGGATCTTTTATGTGTGATTCTACAGTTTGCCACGGCTATAGAGTTACGGCTCGTCAATTTACAAGTCAGGAAACTTCCAATTTTCATATGGGTTTTCGCTGCGCTCAAGATATTTAAGCACGCCATAATTCATAATCTGATAATACTAGATTTTGTAGTTTCGTATAAAACCACTAAATCGGGGAATTATGAGAGTGATTAAATTATTTTTGATATGTATATGTGTCTATAATACAGTGGCAGCACAATCAATATCAATCGACATTCAAGGGCATCGTGGTGCCCGGGGTATGATGCCTGAAAACACTATTCCCGCTTTTATATATGCGCTAGATCAGGGTGTTACCACTCTTGAGCTGGATGTAGCTATTACCAAAGATGGACAAGTTGTAGTTACCCATGAGCCTTGGATTTCACATGCCAATTGCCTCAAACCAGACAGTACAAAAATTTCTGAATCTGATGAGAAAAGCCTCAACATTTACAAAATGACTTATGAGGAGGTGAGTCAGTTTGATTGTGGGTCCCTGCCCGTTAAAAGGTTTCCGGAGCAAGAAAAAATCAAAACAAGTAAACCACTTTTGTCAGATGTCATTAAATCTGCCGAATGGCACATCAAAAGTTACAGTCAATTTGAGGTTGACTATAATATCGAGCTCAAGAGTAGTCCGGCAGGTGATAACACCTATCATCCTACACCTAAAGAGTTTTCTAAAATAGTGTATGATTTAATTGATCAGTACCTACCCTGGGAGCGAGTTATTATTCAATCATTTGACTTCCGGGTTCTCCGCTATTGGAATGAAAATTATCCTGAAGTGAGGCTGGCAGCCTTAGTGGAAAACAGCAGATCTGTTGAAACGAATTTGGCTAGTCTAGGCTTTAAGCCTGCAATTTATAGTCCCTACTACAAATTGCTGTCAAAGAAGAAAATTGAAAAACTTCACGAGATAGATATCAAAGTAATTCCCTGGACGGTTAACAATCCTGAAGAAATGCTACAACTGGTAGAGTGGGGGGTAGATGGAATAATCACAGACTATCCTAACCGGGCCAAAAATGCCGGTTTAACACCTCAACAAACCACTGACTAACACTTCGTTTTAATAGTGGAAGAAAGAGTTTTAACTTAGTGAAATCCTAAATCAAAATATATGAGTAAAAAGTATGATGTATATGGCATTGGAAATGCCTTGGTAGATATCGTTACAGAGGTAGACGATAAATTTTTAGAAGACTATAAAGTTGAAAAAGGACTGATGACTTTGGTAGATGCTGATCGTCAGTTTGAGTTAAGTGAAGGTATAGATATATCTAAAAGTAGTAAGGCATGCGGGGGCTCAGCGGCCAACTCAATTATCGCAGCCAGTCAGTTTGGTGGTAATTGCTATTACTCCTGTAAAGTAGCAAATGATGCCATGGGCAAGTTTTACCTGAAAGATCTGGGTGACAATGGCGTAGATACTAATCTTACGGATGATACAGCACCTGAGGGGATTACAGGGAAGTGTCTGGTTATGACAACACCGGATGCCAACCGCACCATGAATACCTTTCTAGGCATTACCGCAACCTACTCTACTAAAGAAATAAATGAGCAGGCACTAAGAGACTCTACCTACATATATATTGAAGGTTATCTGGTAACCTCTGAAAATGGCTTAGAAGCTATGAAAACTGCTAAGAAGATGGCTGAAGACGCTGGTGTGAAAGTGGCGCTTACATTTTCTGATCCAAGTATGGTTAAATACTTTAAAAGCCAAATGGAAGAAGTGGTAGGCTCAAGTGTAGACTTACTATTCTGCAATGAGGAAGAAGCCATGCTTTTTACAGATAAGCCTACTATTGCCGAAGCACGAGAAGAGCTAAAAAAAGCGGCTAAGAAATTTGTGATCACTCAAGGAGCAAATGGCGCTATGATATATGATGGAGATACTTTCATTGACATAGAACCGTACGCGGTAAAAGCAGTAGATACCAACGGAGCTGGAGATATGTTTGCAGGCGCCTTTTTATATGGTATAACTCACGGCCATAGTTATGCTGAAGCCGGTAAGATTGCGAGTCTGGCTTCTTCAAAAGTAGTAGCTAAGTTTGGGCCACGATTACAGTGGCATGAAGCTAAAGAGGTACTAAACCACCTTTTCGACAATAATTAAATAAACAACCCTAAACCATAAACAATGCAAAAATCAATTTTAACATTAGTTCTGTTTTTTGCTGCTATTGTGCTGGTAATAGCACAGGCAAACGAAATAGAATTTACTGAGTATGACCTGGATAACGGAATGCACGTTATTCTTCATCAAGACAACTCCACGCCAATAGTGGCAGTATCTATTATGTACCATGTTGGTTCTAAAAATGAAGACCCTGAAAGAACAGGTTTTGCTCATTTCTTTGAGCATTTGTTATTTGAAGGATCAAAGAATATCAAGAGAGGAGAGTTTGATAAATACATTACCAATGCGGGTGGTGTAAACAATGCAAACACATCAAACGACAGAACATATTACTACGAAATTCTACCATCAAACCAACTTGAGTTAGGTCTGTGGTTAGAGTCAGAGAGACTACTACATGCCAATATTGATGAAGTAGGTGTAGAAACTCAAAGAGAAGTTGTAAAGGAAGAAAAAAGGCAAAGAGTAGATAACCGACCATACGGTTCTATACTGGAGGAAATAAGCAAAAGAGCTTACAAAGAGCACCCTTATCGTTGGACTACTATTGGATCTATGGATCACTTAAATGCTGCTTCTTTAGATGAGTTTATGGATTTCTATAAGACTTTTTATGTGCCTGAGAATGCAACGCTTTCAATTGCTGGTGATATCGACATCAAAGAGACAAGAGAGCTGATAGACAAATATTTTGCAGACATACCTCGTGGTGGCAATGAGATACCTCGACCGGATATCGTTGAGCCAGAGCAAAAAGAAGAAATCAGAGACGTTGTATACGACAAAATTCAACTTCCTGCAGTAATACAGGCTTACCATATGCCTGCACAAGGCACTGACGATTATTACGCGCTCAATATGCTTAGCACTTTGCTATCAGGTGGACAAAGCAGCAGAATGTATAAAAAGCTTGTCGATGAAGATCAGAAAGCACTTCAGGTTTTAGCTATACCTTTTGGTTCTGAGGATCCTGGTCTTTATCTCACATTTGGTCTGGCCAATATGGGTGTAAGCCTTGAGGACCTTGAAGAGGGAATGGACGAAGAGATTGAGAAAGTTCAAAATGAGCTTATTACAGAGAAAGAGTTTCAGAAAATTCGTAATCAGGTAGAAAACAACATTGTTTCTGGCAACAGCACAGTTACAGGTATTGCAGAAAACCTGGCTAACTACCATGTCTATTTTGGAGATGCCAATCTAATCAATACAGAAATTGAGAAGTATATGGATGTAACCAGAGAAGATATCAAGAATGTTGCCAACAAGTACCTCAATAGAAACAATCGAGTTGTACTTTACTACTTACCTGAGTCAGCTAAAAACAAACCTGAAGAATTAAAACTCAAAACCGACAATTAAGATGAAAAGCATTATATCAACAATATTATCAGTATTATGCCTGTCGATTGCTGCAGTTGCTCAGGTCGATCGAAGTGTGGCTCCTGAGCCAGGACCAGCTCCAGAAATACAAATAGCAGATTACCAGTCTTTCGAACTCAAAAATGGGCTAAAGGTCTTTGTTGTAGAAAACAATAAAATACCTCGTGTAGCATTTTCTTTGATTTTAGACAATGAGCCTATTATGGAAGGTGATAAGGCAGGTTATGTAAGCACAACAGGCCAGCTACTTAGAAGCGGTACCACAAATCGTACAAAAGCGCAGCTCGATGAAGAAATCGATTTTATAGGAGCTTCATTAAGCACTTCTTCAAATGGTATTTTCGCTTCATCTCTTACCAAGCATAAGGAAAAACTATTGGAATTGATGACTGATGTTTTATTCAATCCATCATTTCCTCAAGACGAGTTAGAGAAGATAAGAAAGCAAACGCTTTCAGGTCTTGCAGCCGCTAAGGAAGATCCGAGTGCTATTGCTAATAATGTGAGCAGTGTAGTTACATATAGTAAAGATCACCCATATGGTGAGCTTACAACTGAGGAAACGGTTGAAAACATTACGCTTGAAGATTGTAAAGCATACTACAACAAGTATTTTAAGCCTAATGTGGGTTATCTCGCTGTAGTAGGCGATATCTCTGTAAAAGAGGCTAAAAGTCTTGTAAAGGAGTATTTCAACGATTGGGAAAAAGGTGAAATAGTACAACCAACCTATGAAACACCTCAGGCTCCTGAGAGTACTTACATAGCAATGGTCGACAGATCTTCTTCTGTACAGTCTGTGATAGATGTTACTTATCCGATTGCACTAGAGCCGGGTAATCCAGATGTAATTAAGGCGAGAGTGCTTAATCAAATTTTAGGTGGTGGTTTTTCTTCAAGACTAATGCAAAATCTTCGTGAAGATAAAGCCTTCACGTACGGAGCAAGATCTAGTCTATCAAGTGATGATCTTGTAGGTAATTTTTCTGCTGGTGCCAGCGTAAGAAATGAAGTTACTGATAGTGCGGTTCATGAATTCTTATACGAGCTTAAAAAAATAAAGAATGAGCCAGTAGAAGAAAAAGAGTTGATGGCAGCCAAAGCTTCAATCATAGGTAGTTTTGCAAGATCACTAGAGAGCCCCCAGACAATCGCAAACTTTGCGATTAATTCAGCACGTTATGACTTGCCAGAAGACTATTATGCTAACTATTTGAAGAATGTATCAGAAACTTCGCTTGATGATGTGAAGAACATGGCAAACAAATACATCAAGCCTGAGCAATCTAATATAGTGATCGTAGGGAAAGCCTCTGAAGTAGCCGAAAGCCTAAAGCAGTTTGGCGATGTTAAGTATTTTGATATTTACGGAAATGAGTATGAGCCATCGGCAAAAATGGCACTACCAGCTGGTCTTACAGCTGAAAAAGTGATTGAAGACTATATCAATGCTATTGGAGGTAAGGAGAAGCTAGAGTCTGTAAATACCATCAAAACAAAGATGAGTGCTGATATGATGGGCAACCAGATTGATATGATGCTTGTGAAAAAAGCGCCAAATAAGTTTGTGATGGAAGCCAAAATGGGTGGAACTGTAGCAATGAGACAAACTTACGATGGAGAGGAAGCTTCAGCTATGCAAATGGGACAATCAATGCCTGTAAATGAAGCTATGAAGAAGGAAATGGCTTTTCAGGCTATTATGTTTCCAGAGTTACAATATGAGAAGCTAGAAGTGGAGACTAAGCTGGTTGGTGTAGAGAAAATTGAAGGATCAAATGCCTATGCGGTAGAAGTGACTTTACCTAGCGGAACTACAGCTACTCACTATTTCGATACAAAGTCAGGATTAAAAATACGTGAATCAAAAGTTGTTAATACACCTCAAGGAGAAGTTGCTACTGATACTGAAATTGGAGAATATAAGGAGGTTGAAGGAATAATGTTTCCACATGTAATAAAACAACCAATGGGTGGAGGTATGAAGATGGTACTTAAAACTCAGAGTGTAGAAATAAATGGTGCGGTTGACGACAGTGCCTTTCAAAAATAATTAGTAAAGAAATTTAACTTTTATAAAGCCTCATGGGATGCAATTCCTGTGAGGTTTTTTTATGATATGTATAAGCTAAATAAGACTAAGTTCAGCGTAATAGAAAATGGTGCTGGATTGTCAGCTCAGGATACAGTCTTTGAATACCAGGAAATTGAAAATGTAATACAGGGAAAGTATAAAGGAGGGGGTATTCTTAGCGGTTCGGTAATAGGAAAAAGAATAAGTGAGAGGGAAGTGTATTTGTATTTTCAATGTGTAACCGATACATTGGAATTAAGATCAGGAGAGTCGAGAGGGATTCTTTCAAGAAGCAATGAAGAGCTGATTGAAATAGATTTTAAATGGCGTTGGTTCGATACGGAGGAATGGTTCCCTTCCAAACATAAAGAGCTACCACAGAAATAAAAAAAGGCTTCAATTT
>NZ_SMMD01000012.1 GCF_009711475.1 Fulvivirga aurantia | reverse complement strand
GTCCCTCCACAAGGTCGGGATGACAATATCAGCAGTCACGACTTTTAAAAGGCTCTGTCATTCCGAACTTGATCCGGAATCTTTTTGTGCTCTAGAGATTCCTGATCTCCGCTGCGCTCTGTCAGGAATGACGCTTCCTTTTAATTGACAATCATTATGAGCCCAAGCAGTAATTTACTAAGTGCTCCATTCTACTCGCAACTCGAGGCTAGAAACTCATA
>NZ_SMMD01000317.1 GCF_009711475.1 Fulvivirga aurantia | reverse complement strand
ATTGCTATATTAAGTCTGGCTGGTATTGTGATTATGCTTGTTCGTCACGGCAAAAAAAGACAACACGCTCTGATTGCCATGAATAACCTAAACCTGGAGCTTGAAGAAAAAAGTGAAGAGTTGAAAGCTGCCAACGAAGAAATTAAGCAAATTAATGATACCCTCGAAGAAAAAATAAAGCATAGAACCAGTGAGATTGAGTTACAGAAAAACAAAATCTTAGACTATATGACATACAACTCTCATCAGGTAAGAGGCCCATTAGCACGTATTCTTGGCCTTATTCACCTTTTTAAGACTGATAGTCCTACACTAAGTGACATTAATAGGGTAATCGACAACCTAAAACAAGAGTCAGAATCGCTGGACATTATGGTAAAACAAATGAACCGCAGGCTTGAAGAAGAGAGAAACTAGTTACTCCCTGCGGTATACACCCGAAGGAAATACAATTACACTCTCATTGCCATCTTTGCCCACTGCAGCTACACCAAATAGGTAATTATCAATTACAACATTTTCTAACAGGTATTCACTTACCTTACCTACAAATCTTGAATGCTCCCATTGTGGTGCTGTAGTGGCTCTCCAATATATTTTATAGCCAACCAGGTTGTCATCGTCAGTACTTTGCCAACGTAAAGAGGTAGATGGTTCCACCACTCCGGCAATCTCTACGTTTGTTGGTGATGGAGGCGCCCAGGCCAATCCTGCCAGTGATATAGCGTTTACGGCTGTTAGCTTTGCTGCATAATCGAAGTTCACGCCCTCTATCACGTCACCATATTTTATCCCATTTTCTTCTCTTAAGTCCTGATGCTGTCTGGTGTAGTTTTCATTAGTCTCCATTATTCTTACCCCGGCAAACCCCTGATCGTTGAAAGGTCTGTGGTGACCACCCCTTCCGAACCTGTCTAATCTATAAATCATCATGGGCTTCATCTCAGGCATATAAGTAGTCGTCATGCTATGTATATACCTGGCCAATTGTCTTGATATACCGTCTACCTCACCTCCATAAAATCTTCGCATTCGTCTCTCTCGCTCGGTTTCTGTTACAGGAGTTGGTTCAGAAAAAATTCGAAAGCTTCTATTGTCAACTACTTTATTTACTCCTTCTATATTGCCAATCATATCATTGTTGAGAACGCCTATGATCTCCCAATCCTTTTCTTTAGCATATTCTGCCATGTGCTTGCCCCCAAACAGGCCTTGCTCTTCACCAGATAGACCTACATAAATTATACTGGAAGCAAACTCGTATTGTGATAAAACTCTTGCTGCTTCGAGGGCACCTGCCATACCAGTAGCATTGTCATTTGCACCAGGCGAATCGTCAGTGGCATTTAAAGGATCACTTACTCGGCTATCAATATCTCCTGACATGATCACGTATCTGTTAGGATATTTCGTGCCTCTCTGTATCGCTAAAACATTTACAATTTCAACATCTTCTCTTATACGAGTTTCAGGATCTCCCTTTACCAGATTACGCATGTATTGCACCTCAAGACATCCATCACATTCTTTAGAAATTTTTTCAAATTCTGATTTTATCCATCTTCTGGCAGCACCGATACCGCGAGTATCAGAGGTGGTATCAGAAAGCGTATGCCTCGTGCCAAATGAAACCAGCTTTTCTATGTCATTTTCCAGCCGATCTGCTGATACAGATTCGATAATTTTATAATGACGCTCATCGGTCGATTGAGCAAATAAGTATTGAGCTG
>NZ_SMMD01000137.1 GCF_009711475.1 Fulvivirga aurantia | reverse complement strand
TGTTGGGTAACTACAATGTTATAGGAAAAAATGTGACCATCACCAACCAAAGTAAAGTAGGCAACAAAGTTGTTATTGGGGACTGCAATATTTTTCATGATAACACTAGAATTATTGTAGGCGAAGAGGATGTAAATATTGGCGACTGGAATGTTTTTCATAACAATATTTTAATGATTGGGATAAGGTCCATGAAAATTGGTCATAACTGTTGGTTTGGACAAAATACTGTAATTGATTCATCAGGGGCCCTAAAAATTGGAAATGGGGTTAGGGTTGGAATGTACTCTCAAATTTGGACACATGTAGCAAGTGGAGAGTTAATTGAGGGATGCTCCTTATTCGGTTTTCGTGAAACCATAATTGAAGACGATGTATGGCTGGTGGGAAGTTGTATTGTAAGTAGTGGCATAAGAATAAGAAGAAAAACCATAGCCCTAGCTAACTCTAACCTCACCAAAGATACAGAAGAAGAATCAGTATATGCTGGGTCTCCAGCCAAAAAAAAGGAGAATCTAAACTTCTACAAGAAAGTTACATTGGAGGATAAAATGCAAATGATTGTCCAATGGGCGGAAACTTTTACGAAAATTCACACAAACTGTACTTTAAAAGTAGATGAGTCAACAATCACTTTAAAATCCAATACTCGTAATGAGGAGGTTGTGATC
>NZ_SMMD01000328.1 GCF_009711475.1 Fulvivirga aurantia | reverse complement strand
TTTTACCTCAACAAATCCACTGATTGACAATCCGTGATCATTGAAGAATTTGGTTTTAGCATATACTGACTTGCCAGTCCCAAATATGAAAATCTCAGGCATGCTAGTGAAGGAGTCCTCTATCCACATCGCTAAATATTTCGTTTTTACCTTATAGAATGCATCCTGATCATAATTAGAGCTGTTCCGGGTCAATCTGGTAGGCAAGTCAGACCAAAAGAAGAGCTGTTCTTCAATCTTAGCAAAGCGTCTATTGTGATGAAGGAGTCTCAGCCAAAATTCATAATCTTCCGGGATATCATCTTCTGAATAATTGCCGTATTCAGATATCAGCCTGCTTCTAAACATACAAGATGGATTTGCCAATGGTGAGTCTTGGAATCTTTTAAGGACTATATCCTCGTGGCTAGTGAGTTCATTCATCCAATCGACATGTAAGGCATATCCGAGTTGCTTATTACGATTACCGGCATAAGTCACCAGGCAGGAGATAACGTCCACACTAATATGCTTTTCAAGATAATCTACTTGCTTTTCGAGTCTATTCGGATGACAATAATCGTCTGCATCCATTCTGGCAATATACTTACCGCGGCACTTCTCTAACCCAAAGTTTAGTGCCTTGACGAGTCCTATATGTGGTAAATCATAGATTTTTAACCTTTGGTCACTGTAGCTCTGCAGTATATCTTTTGTGTTATCAGCAGAGCCGTCATTTACAATAATAAATTCGAAATGCTGATAAGATTGATTAAGTAGGCTGTCAATACACCTATTAAGAGTTTGCTCGCCATTGAACACACTCATGAGTATCGAAACCAGAGGCTTTGTCACTTTTTAGAAAGAAACTGTTTGATGAATTGCTTAAATTCCTTTCTCTCTTTTTTAGATGTGAATACATCTTTTACAAGCCTTAGATAAGATTTTACAGTCAGTTTGTGTTGTTTCTCATCTGTAGATTCGGGTTTTTTACTGTCTGTGACTTTCTTTTCTGGGTTTAAACTTTTTCGTCCAGTTGGTTCTTTAGTTTTCTTTTTTGCAGGGTCTAAACTGTCTGCCTTGCCGAAGCTTTTTTTAGCCTTTTCTTTGTAACCAAGTTTTTCTTCAACAAGGCCTTTATTGTTATATGCTATGGCATCATCTGGGTCAAGCGCAATTGTTTTTTCATAATCTGCGATTGCTCCTTTGAGGTCACCGGCCCGCTCTTTTATAAACGCTCGACTAGAGTACCTAAAAGGCTTGGTTGGCTCTAAGGCTACAGCTTTGTCAAGATCACTAAGTGCAGCTTCATTATTATCCATCAAGTGGTAGGCTACTGCTCTTTCACTCAAGTAAAATGCATTGTTGGGTTCTTGTATAATTAATGCAGAAAAGTCATCAATAGCTTTGCCAAAATCTTGAATTCTAAAATAAGCTTTGGCTCTATTATATAAGATTTTTGGTTCGTTAGGGGCTAGGTTCAATGCATTGTTAAAGCAATCAATTGCTTCTGCGAATTGCTCTGCTTTACATTTTAGGACACCTTGCTCAAAAAGATCCTGTGCTGTCTGACTCATTTTCTACTTTGTTTGGCAGTACTTGCTGCGTGCTGTCGCTTGGTATGTCTTTAGTTGGCTTACTCTTTTTTTTCTTTTTTCTCGGAGGTTTTATTTCTGGTGACCTTACAAGCGATTTCCTCTTCACCATATGCGTACGCTTGGCATGTTTATCTTTCTTGCGGTCATAAAACCTGTTTCGATTGAGAGGCTTTACTTGTTTTACAGTGCGGTA
>NZ_SMMD01000711.1 GCF_009711475.1 Fulvivirga aurantia | reverse complement strand
GTGTTTACTCGGATGTAGTGGGAAATTGCCGAAACTTAGAAAAGCTACGGTCCCAAGCTTAAAAAAATGAACATTAAAGAAACAAAAGCAATTGCTCTAACAAGGAATAGTTTCAACATCCCTGGTCGTGGAGTTGTGGTTGAACTCCAACATTATCAACAGGGACTTGAGAAGGGTACTTTACTAACTTCTGAATATTCGGGTTTGTCTTGGAAGGTTAAAGCTCGAATACTATTTGACCATGCTGAAGGTAAACAAGTGATTTTTAAGAACGAATCAACTGAATATTTGCTTTTGAGATTTAACAACTCACAAAAGAGAGGTCAATCACTTGAAGTCATAAAAAAGAAGGAGTCCAACAACATTTTCCACTACTATTTGAAGCCAATCGAACATTCTAACAAGCCACCAGATAGAGAGAAATTGACAATAGACTCTCAAGACATCTAAGATGAACTCCGAAAAACTTAAATCAGAAATAATTATAGTATTTCAACGAAACAGGCAAACTCCTAATACCTATTACGATGAATCCAGGTTTTTAGACTACTTACTGAACCCACCAACTACTAAGAACAACATAAAGAACTCATTTAAAGGTGTGCGCAGATATTATCGGTTTTTCGAAGATATCGAACTCACATTTGGAATCTGTTTTTCTCTTTCAGACCAAGATAGATTTCACTCAATTGAGCAATTCGTTAAAAAGACAAATGAACGAATTAGAAAAGGACGAGGCAACAAGCAGATCATCCAACGTAGACTTGAAGAAAAAGAACATTATTACGTTGAACTTTTACTGACAGCTGTGCTTGCCATCATTGTCTTCTTCCTTGGAATACATATCATAACCATTCTTGCTTTAATTGGATATGGAATAGCCATTTGGTGGATTGTCAGCAGCAAACTCAGGGATAAACGTCATAACAAGAAACTGAACGAAGTGATAAATAGCTAATCAAACCAATCTAGCGCAAGCGTCCGCTTGTGCTATTGTACCTATCTCGAGTCCTACTACGTTTAACTCGAAAGATGGATAAACAATTAAGTTTAATAAAACAGTAAGATGATAAAATCAATAATACAGGCATTTAAGGTGATGGCATGTGCTACACTACTGTTAGTTCTTTTTACCAGATGTGCAGACAATGAATTGCAGATGACAGACATTGATGGGAATGATTATTCGGTTAAAAACTATCAGGGAGTTTTATGGATGACAGAAAACCTTCGCGTGACAAAGGATAGAAATGGTGAAGCCATACAATATTATAATCCTAACCAAGACTCAACGATGAAGAGTAAATATGGATTATTATACGATTATGAAACAGCTTGCCAAGTATGTCCAACCGGCTGGGAATTGCCAGATAACAGTGATTGGATGAAGCTGATACAAGATAATGGAGGAGAGGTGAACTCTCAAATATTGAAAGACTCATCCTTTTGGGGACATGAAGCGCTCGCTATAAATATCGATGGATTTTCGGCAAGGTATGCTGGGTACGGAAATAATGGAGAGCACCCTAATAAGTTTGAAGAAAGCAATATAATATGGTCAAAGAGCAGGCAAGAAGATTTTGCATGGGCAGTGATTTTTGAAAAGGATGAAAATAAGATAAGGCAAGCAAAGCAACATTTAATTTATGGTTTTTCAGTGAGATGCATCAAAAAGTGAAATCAGGCACTGCGAAAGTCTTTATAAGCACCTTTCTTTTTCCTTAGATGACAAGTGACCACTTCACATCCTCAGAGTCCTCCGCTAATGACTCTGAGGGTGAAGTAAGAGTTTTTAAACATCAAAGCAAAGCCTCAATCTGCTTATTCCCCTGCATTTGAGCCTGTTTTTTGGCAGTATTACCGTTCTGGTCTTTGATGCTGGTATCAGCACCATTTTCCAATAACAGTTTCACAATTTCTGGCTGCCCAAAGGTGGCGGCAAAAAACAAGGCTGTAGCACCGTTATAATTTTGGACGTTAACATTTGCACCATTATCTATAAGCAATTGTGCCAGCTTAAAATAGCCCTTAAAACTTACGCCCATCAGCGCTGTGTTTCCACTGGCATCTTGCGCATTTATTTCCGGCTGGTAGCTCAAAATGATTTTCGTGGCTTTCAGATTTTCAAAATAGGTAGCTAAAATGAGCGGAGTAAATCCCCGCTCATCTTTTTGATTTACCAAATCAGGGTTTGCTTCTAAAGCCTGTTTTAAGGCCTCATTATCCTCTTTCCTGATCGCTTCCATTATATCCATCATCACTAGGTTCTCACTTTAGAATCATCTGTTACTGGTACCGTGTTTACATCGCTATCTACATTCTCAAGGGCTTTTCTCACACCGGCCTCATAGTCAGGGTGCACTTTCTTTAGCACGGCCAGCCAGCGCTCTTTTACCTCGTCTGAGCACGGGCTCATGGCTGCTGCATAGTTGAAATACATTCTTTCCTTTTCATCATCTTCCAACACATTCTCAAAAAGCGCCCTGGGCTGCTCATAGTCGTCCATCGTTTCTTGCTGCTCATAGCGAGAGATATCGCCAGAAACTTTTAATGGTGGTTCCTCAAATTCCGGGTTGGCAGTTGGTCCATCAAACCTATTGGGCTCATAATACGCATCAGGGTTATCAAAATCGTTGGTAAAGAACCTCATCTGACCATCTTTATGGTAATGATTGACGGGACTCTTTGCTGCATTGGCAGGTAGTGCCTCGTAATGTGTACCCAGACGATATCGGTGGGCGTCTGCATAAGAAAATACGCGTGCCTGTAACATCTTATCAGGTGAAAAACCGATACCCGGCACCTTGTTAGACGGTGAGTAAGCGGCATTTTCTACCATTTGAAAGTAGTTATCAGGGTTTTTATTCATTTCTAACTCTCCCACCTCAATGAGCGGATAATCGCTATGTGGCCACACTTTGGTAAGGTCAAATGGATTGTAAGCTGTTTTCTCAGCATCTGCCTCAGGCATCACCTGTATAAATAAGGTCCATTTGGGGAAGTTACCCTGATCAATCGCGTTGTAAAGATCCTCCTGATAGCTTTCTCTGGTTTTACCAATGATCTTCTCAGCCTCTTCGTTGGTATAATGCTTATGGCCTTGCTGGGTTTTAAAGTGAAATTTAACCCAAAAGCGCTCACCATCTTTATTCCAAAAAGAATAGGTGTGCGAGCCGTAGCCATTCATGTGCATCGGATTGACCGGCAACCCTCTGTCTGACATTAAAATCGTAACCTGATGCACCGACTCGGGCTGTGCGGCCCAAAAATCAAACATGGCCTCCGGTGATCTTAAATTGGTTTTAGGATGTCTCTTTTGCGTTCTTATAAAATCAGGGAATTTGTATCCATCACGAATGAAGAATATCGGGGTATTATTACCTACCATATCCCAGTTACCCTCTTCAGTATAAAACTTGAGTGAGAAACCGCGCACATCACGCTCAGCATCTGCGGCCCCCTTTTCTCCAGCCACGGTAGACCAGCGCGCCAGTACTTCCGTTTCTTTTCCGACTTCAGAAAACAAGGCTGCTCGTGTGTATTTGGTTATATCGTGTGTGACTGTAAATTTTCCCTGTGCTCCCCATCCGTTGGCATGCACAACACGCTCGGGGATGCGCTCACGGTTTTGATGGGCCAGCTTCTCGATCAATTGGTAGTCATCGAGCATAACAGGACCTCTCGGCCCTGCCGTTTTGGAGGTTTCGTTGGTCACGAAAGGCGCCCCCGCAGAGGTGGTTAATCGTTTTTTATCAGACATAGCTTTGTTGGTTTTGTTTCGTGGTTTATTTATACCGATAGCAACAGACCACCAGCGCTTATGTTTGCTCACATTTGTATTGTTTCATCTGATAAATAATATTCTAAGAATTACTTGATTGAAAAGTAATAGATTGGTAGAAATTTGATAAGCTTTGACCCATGTTGAAATACTTTGAATCCAAAAGTTTTGAAATCCTTAATTAAAAAATCCTTTTTCACCTCCTAAGAGTCACTCGTAGAGGTCTCTGAGGCTTGGAAACCGCTATGTCTTGATTAGTAATTCGTAATTCAGATTTATATTCAAGCTCCTCATTATTCACCCTTCACCAGCTTTTCACAAAAATATCTTGCAACCTAAGGCTCTTTATTTGATTTTAGCGGTCGTAAATTCAAAATTTCACTAATTGTGCGCTTTGACTCACCAACCCTTAAACATGATTAAAAACACAACCCTCTGCTTTCTAGTCTTTCTTACCGTACAGATTAGTATACCTTCTTTTCTAAAAGCTCAACAGTCTATTGACCCTCAAGAGGCCGGCAAAAAGGTGTTCGACTTGTTATCCAAATTTGACAACATTACTGAAAGCAAGTTTGTGAAGAAGATGATGAGACATAATGAGTTGCAAAGCCTTGTCAAACATTACAACATCACTGATGAGCAGCAAAAAGAACAGATCATGCAAATGCCAAAGGAAAGATGGGAAAGTATGGCGCTCAATGACCACCGCGGCATAGCCTACTTCTCTGAAAATGCGGATATTGTTTGGGAGAAGATAAAATTCGCACGCTACAAGTATGAGCTAGAGCAACAAAATGGATTGGAAATCTACAGAGGACTTTTGGTATTTACATATAACGATGAGGAATATGATGTAGAGATTAAATCAGTGATTATTCGCAATGACATCAAACTCGTACGCTTAAGCCCTCCACAAGAAGTATTCAAATACTAAGCATATTGTTAGCAACAAACAGTTATATAAAATTGGTCAGACTTTCTTGGGTGATATTCCTTAGTGCGTTTTTCTCTTGCAACAAAGCAGATAAACCTACTACTGAGCACACCGAAATCAGCGATTCTAAAGAAACCGCTCATGAGATACAAAGTCAAAAAGAAAAACCTACAGCGGTAGACCAGTTTATTTACACCACAAACGAATATGCAGACACTGCTGGCCATAAATTGACTATAGTAAACAGCTTCCCAAAAGGTGGTTTACGTTATTCCGATCCGTATGGCAAAGACTATGTCTATACCATTTTCTGGACTCAAATAACAAGCAACCTCCCTAAACCAACGGAAATCGCGATCACTTTTCCGGTTGATTCAATTGAGTTATCTGCAGATGAGCATATTTACTTCAAACTGTTATTACCTGATAACGAAATGACTCTTAATAAAGCCTCTATGTTTAACTATGGCCTTGAGACTGTAGAACCAGTATTCGGTGCGGTATTAAATAAGCCGTCTACCTTAACCAAGACTATAAAGCCGGGAGATTCTATCATATTTTATGTGGCTACGCTGTTCAATAAAGGAGTTCAGGGTGTAGTACGCACAGAATTTTTCTTGAGGGATAATAACTTATATTACAAAGTAAACGATACAGAAATCTATTGTGGTGAGATGAGTATTGAGAATTTAAAACCAATATAGCTTAATAAGTCATTCCAAACGGTTACAAACAATGAAAACTATTATTAAACTTCCCCTACTATTTATTTTATGTTTTACCGTTTGCTGTACTCAAGAATATAACGTAGAGGCGGAAATTTCAGGAATTGGTAATGACACTGTCTATGTTGAAAATTATCTGTTATCATCCATCGACACCGACCCAATTTTAGACACTGTATATGCTGAAGGTGGTAGATTCTTTTATAATATGCCTGTAAAAGAACCTATGATTTCTTACATAACTCCGAAAACAGCTGAGTATACAAGATTGAATAATTCTGTCTACAGACCAGGACATAAAGCCATAACATTAATATTAGAGGCCGATGACAAAGTGAAAGTCAGTGGTTCACTTCAACCTAATACACTTAATTACAGCGTAAAGGGATCAGAAATTAGTGAGGCATATAGTAACCACAGAAATAAATTTTTGGATTTTGAAATAGCAAAGACAAAAATTGAACTAAGTCTGGATTCTCTCATGCATCGTAACGCAGGAAACGAAGCGATAAGTGCTCTTTTTAAAAAACGAAAAAGCATATCAGCGGATATAAGAGCAGAGCAAATGAATTTTGTCAAACAAAATAATGACTCGCAGCTTTCTGCATTTTACATAAGCAGACAACCTCTAG
>NZ_SMMD01000313.1 GCF_009711475.1 Fulvivirga aurantia | reverse complement strand
TCAATTTTGAGAAGGCTTTTTTAAGTTTGATTGATGCTGCTTTTAATTAAGCATCAGCTTTTGCTTTAGGAGCCGCAGACAAAATTTCGTCATTTGCATACTCAGCAAATTTTTCGAAGTTTTTATTGAAGGCATTAGCCAATGCATTAGCCTTAGTATCATAAGCTTCCTTATCTTCCCAAGTGTTTTTAGGGTTCAAGACATTTTCTGGTACATTAGGACATGAAGTTGGCATCATTAAGCCAAAAATTTCATGCTCAGTGTAAGATACTTCGTCAAGTTGACCCTCAAGAGCAGAAGTAATGAGTGCTCTGGTAATCTTTAAACTCATACGACTACCTACACCATAAGGTCCGCCAGACCAACCAGTGTTTACTAACCATACATTTACGCCAGATTCCTGCATTTTATGACTTAACATCTCAGCATACTTAGTTGGGTGCAATGGCATAAATGGTGCGCCAAAACAAGCAGAAAATGCAGTTACCGGTTCAGTAATGCCGGCCTCAGTACCGGCCACTTTTGCAGTGTAACCAGAAATAAAATGAAATGCTGCCTGACCAGGAGTAAGCTTTGAGATTGGAGGTAACACTCCGTATGCATCACAGGTAAGGAAGAATATGTTCTTCGGGTTTTCACCAATTGATGGTTCTGCAATGTTATTGATGTGGAAGATTGGGTAACTAACTCTGGTATTTTCAGTTTTAGCACCACTTTCGAAATCCACAGATTTGTCACCTTTAAGCACTACGTTTTCCAGAAGAGCTCCTTCTTTTATGGCGTTAAAGATATCTGGTTCTTTTTCTTCAGAAAGGTCGATAACTTTTGCATAACAACCACCTTCGAAGTTAAATACAGTGTTTTCGTTAGACCAGCCATGCTCATCATCACCAATCAGTTTTCTATTAGGATCTGCAGAAAGCGTAGTTTTACCAGTACCAGAAAGCCCAAAGAAGATAGCAGTGTCACCATCTTTGCCAATGTTGGCTGAGCAGTGCATAGAAAGTGTGTTCTTCTGATGAGGTAAAATAAAGTTTAAGGCAGAGAAAATACCTTTCTTAATTTCTCCTGTGTAACCAGTACCACCAACTAAAGCTATTTTTTTCTTGAAGTTAAGGATAGCAAAGTTGTGCTGTCTTGTACCATCAACCTCAGGATCAGCTTTGAAACCTGGTGCGTTTACTACGGTCCACTCAGGGTCGAAAGACTTGATCTCATCTTCTGTTGGTCTCAAAAACATGTTATATACAAACATATTAGACCAAGGGTACTCATTTACTACTCTTATATTAGTTTTATAATTAGGGTCTGCGCAGGCATAAGCATCTCTTACATATACTTCTTTGCCTGATAAGTACTCAGTCACCTTATTATAAAGCTTATCAAATTTATCCGGATCAAAAGGGATGTTTATATTTCCCCACCAAATTGCGTCTTCAGTTATGTCGTCTTTTACAATAAATCTGTCTTGAGGTGATCTTCCTGTGAATTCACCAGTATCTACAGCTATGGCCCCAGAAGAGGTTCTCTCTGCTTGTCCTTTTTCTATGGCGATCTCCGCTAATTTTTCCGGAGAAAGGTTCCAATGCGCCTTCGCATCCTTTATACCCAACGTTTCTACCGATGCATTGTCTGATTTAAACCCTAGTTCTTGCATGATCTGTCGTTATAGTTTTTTTATTTGCTTGAGGTGTAAATATT
>NZ_SMMD01000281.1 GCF_009711475.1 Fulvivirga aurantia | reverse complement strand
TTCTAGAAACCAAACCGGGTGCTTATGCCATATTTTATTTTTAGCTTCCGGTAGACTTTCTTCGATAATGAGAGCTAGCGTGTCGCAAATCTCCTTTTCTTCTGCGGCTAATTGATTATTAAACTTTATAGTGTCTGAGTTCATGATCAACAGACCTAGTCTTTCATCCTTTTTTTAATCATGGCAATTTGGCCCATGTGATTGGCCTGGTGTTCCATGACATGAAACCATGCCCAATAGTAATTGTAATCATCATCTCTGATTTTTAGAAACCATTCATCATCTTTAGTTTTAAGCATCTGTTTAGATTTAGCTCTTACTTCATCCCACTTATTTAGATAGTAATCTATAGGCTTGTCTTTTAATTTATCACGAGCCTCATCGCCCAAATCCATAGCAAGGTTCCATTCCTCTGAGGCATCATTAAGATTACCGTCATAAAATGTAGCTTGTTGGTAGTACATTTCTGTTGCAGCTAAATGTATAATCAGCGCACCCATTCTATTGGCCTCATCATCCATGAGAAAGTCTGTTTCTTCCTGACTTAAATGTTTTACCTGGTTAGTAATTCTGTTCTTTAAGTCATCAAGCATCATAATCATGGTGCTTATGTGAGGGTTTTGTTTGTCTTTAATTTCAATGATTGTCGGTTGAGCATAAAGAGACAGGCAGCATATTAAAAGTACAGCTGCTAAACACAATTTTTTCATAATGGTAGTTGATAAAAGGTGGTGATCAACTTTTACGTAAATAGATTGAGAATTGTTAATACACGTTTAGAATTATGGGCCTAAACATGATATTGTGAATTTTAGAGTCGCAATCACAATTATAACCTTAGAGAACTATTGGGTTACCAATTTAATTTAGATCACTTATCTAGAGCCTGTATCTCATCTAAAATTTCCTTTAAGCTTCGTGCTTCTGGTTTGATATTAATTTGATTTTCAGTTTTGAGCGTATGTTTCTGTTTATACAGCCAATACTTACCATCAGATTTTGCTGTTACTAATACCGTTACAGGTTCTCCTAATGGTAAATATTTAAAAATGTTACTATCATCTGTAAATCGTAAATTCATTATGGAACTTAGATTATCGAAGATGAGGTAACAGTGTAAGCGCATATTGCCAGAGTAATTGAGCTTTAGATCAGTTTGATTTTCAATTTCATAAAACTTGTCACAATTGATCCATCCTAAACTATTAAAGCCAAAACTGAACTCCGAAGGTATGGTCTCCATGGCCAGGGTATCTGATAAAAGATTGTTATAGATGCTTTCAAGTCGAACGGTGTCATCACCGCTTACTCTATATTTTTGCATGATCGTAGAGTCCTTTCCATAAGAGAGTGTGACAGTTCGCTCCATAATGATGATGGTATCCTTGGTTACATCTCCCAATACCCAGTTAACTGATTCATTTGACTCAATGCCTTTAAAATATTTGCCTTCATCCAGAGAGAACTTATTTGGGAAGGTTATTTTGGCTGGCTTTATAAG
>NZ_SMMD01000193.1 GCF_009711475.1 Fulvivirga aurantia | reverse complement strand
GTGCTTATTTTCTTTAAGAAAGGTTTCTAAATCGGATAGCTTTTGTAGTGGATAATCTTCTTCGAATACATAGTCTGGGCCTTCAACTGTTAGATTCACCAATACTTCTTCGGCATGGATAGTACCTTTGACATCGAGTTTGTGAGAGGGGGTGGTAGTGCCTATGCCTAAATTGCCACCATTTATAAATGATTTTCCTGAGCTTTCGAGACGTATTTTGAGGTCATGTTGGTTTTCAGAGGGTGATGAATACATTTCAAAAGAAGACCTTAATTCGCCTGTAGAAGATCCTCCTGGTTTAAGCTCAATTCTATTATGCGTATGTCTACCTGGTTGAGAGCCCATGATTAAACTATGACCTTTCCAGTTTAATCTTGTTATCGTCCATCCAGACTCGTATGCCTCATCGCCATGTAAATACAACCCACCACGCACGTGTAGCTTTGCCAACGGGTTAGATACTCCAATACCTATGTTCCCGTCATATTTAATAGTCATTTTAGTAGTTGGCAACGCATCATCTAAAGAACCTTTGGTTTTAAATATTAGGTCACCTCTTCCATAGGTAAGTATATTTCCGGTAGTAATTTCTGCTGTTCTTCGGGTATTTACATTCTTAGACCCATCCCATACTATAGAGGCCTGAGCTGTCCAACCGTTACTACCTTGATTTACGAGAATAATATTACCGGGCTCACTAATACCATCGCCAATTTTGAAATCACCACCTGCTAAATGAAATTTAGCACGAGGGTCAGTAGTGCCTATACCTACCTTACTTTGAGTGGAATTTGCAAAATTTAACGAACCATTATGATAAATAAGGTCGTTGTTATTATCACCTCCTATCCACTGTTGTGAATACCCGTTAGAACACAATAATACTATTATTGAAAACGTAAAAA
>NZ_SMMD01000725.1 GCF_009711475.1 Fulvivirga aurantia | reverse complement strand
ATCGCAAACAAGCCATTGACTCACTTGCATTGGAAAAAGTGCGTGATTTAAGTAAGTACATTAGCATTATTGGTAATAAAGAAACTCCTTTTGCCGAAGCCAAACGTGTGATGGACCGAGCGGAAGAACTTTTTGCTCCGGATAGCGAAATGGGTGTATCATCACTTACCACAGATGAAGTGAATTATTACAAAGTGCGTGAGTACTTCGAGCGACTTATGGCTCTTAATTATGATAAAGTAAATATCAAATGGTATAACATTCACTACATCAGCGATTTAGAAAGACAGCCAGATGGCCGATATGTAGGTGTGGTTACGATTTATCAAAGATTTGAAGGTTCTTCCAATGATAAACTGGAGTATAAAGACACCACCAAAAAAGACATCACTATCTACGTTGAGAAGAAAGAAACACAGATTCAGGGACGTACTATCGAGTTTTGGGATGTACTACTTGGCGATATAAGAGTAACTGAAACAACTGCATGAGACTCGTAAGATCACTTGCAATAATTACAATTATTCATTTATCCTTTGGCCTGCAAGCTCAGCTTGTAGGCGAAATGGATGATGAATCTAAACTTTATGCCGAAACGAAGCAGGTAAACCAATTTTTCAGAAGGTTTAACGGTGAGGAAGATGAGAAAGGCAACAGATACTACCCTAAAGACAAAAGATACCGACAAGATAAGCTCAGGAAAAAATACCTTGAAATACTATTTGACAACAGCAATACCAACCTTGACAAAGCAATCAAAAAAGAATTTGTAGATGCGGTTATTGATCGTCCTGCATTTCTCGATTTTCATAAAGACAGCTGGTTTGCTGAAGTAAACACCACTTTTACACTAAATGGCAAGCAGGAAAACATAAAACTTTTCTTAAAGCTGGAGAAGGCTCATAAAGGTACTCAGTGGGATATTTTTAAGATTCACAGCGATACTTTCATGTCTCACTTCAAAAGAGACACAAGCAAAGTACAGCAGTTTTTGCATCCGCTTAGTCACGAACTCGACTTTATGAATCTACGCAAAGCTTTTGCTAATAAAGACAGCGTAAGTCAGTTCACCGAAAGAAGCTTTCAGCCAGATCAACTGTCTATATTTGTATATGAGATTAGTCGTGGTGCGCTAAAATTTGAGACGGTAAACGATGTGAAATTTCACTTCTTCCAAATTGACAATTGGTACTTTGAGCTCTCTCAATTTAACAGAGACGGCTATAATCGTGGTTGGCTAATCAGTAACCTAACAAAACTTAAGTCTGCTCAAGATGAAGCAATACTTAAAAAATACCTTTTCTATGAAAACTAGTATAAGCCTGGCTCTAGTGGTTTTTTTGCTATTCACTGCACAACATAAAGCCCAAAGTCAGGATTTACAGGAGGGTGAACTAGAAAGCTACCATGATGATGTGCGTCAGATGGTGAGCTTTTTTGAATATATGCTCAATACACTCGGAAGTAAAAAAACATCTGCCCGGGATAAGGATGTGATTATCACTCAGAGTTTTGAGAAAATTTTTAGAGACCCCGAAGTACAGGTTGAAGATGATCTCGATGAAAATAGAGATGTTATTACCAACAAAGATGTATCGGCCTATTTAAAAGATGTAGATTTCTTCTTTAAGGATGTGCAGTTTGATTTTGAAATTGAAGAAATCACTCACGAAACTAACGATGATGGAAATCTCTTCTTCAAAGTTTCTATGATCAGAAACCTAAAAGGTCTCACTGTAAACAATGATTCTGTAAATAACACCATCCCACGATTTATAGAAATCAATTACAATCCTGAGAAACAAGACTTACAAATTGCCAGCATTTACACCAATGAATTTAATGAGAA
The DNA here is from genome assembly GCF_009711475.1 of Fulvivirga aurantia. Taxonomy (GTDB): domain Bacteria; phylum Bacteroidota; class Bacteroidia; order Cytophagales; family Cyclobacteriaceae; genus Fulvivirga; species Fulvivirga aurantia. Next base: position 4,758 of record NZ_SMMD01000725.1, on the reverse strand, counting down.
AAAGGCCCTAAAAAGCTGGTGGACCAGTATTTCATACGAATGGAGAACCATATTTAAGCAGAAGTATGATTTTACCACCGACAGTCTAACATTGGATCAGATCAAAACGATTACGAACACCGACACACTAGACATTTCTGACAACAAGTACGTAATCTCAATAGACGCTCTGGCCAACCTTACTGACCTAAAAAGCCTTTCTCTAAGCAATACCAGCATAAAAGATGTTGCTCCATTGAGAAATCTGACTGATCTGGAGCATTTAGACCTATCGCGTACCGACATTGAAGACATATCTATGATCAAGTACTGTCGTGCTTTAAAATCTATAGACTTGTCGCACACGCAGGTTCGTGATATTGAAGTGCTAAGTAACATGCATCGTCTCGAAAACCTGAACTTGTCGCACACAGAGGTTGATGACCTAACTCCAATCAGTGAGTTAAAAAACCTACAAAGACTTAAATTAAGGCAAACCAGGGTAACTGCCCTTAGCTCACTCAATAAACTAGATCAATTACAAGAATTGAATGTAAGCCAGACTGCTATTCATAAGCTGGAACCGCTAAGCGGATTAAATAAGCTATCTATAATTAACTTAGACAGTACAAATATCATAGATCTACAGCCATTAGGTCAGCTAAATAATTTGGAGGTTGTTTCCATCAATTTTACGTCTGTAGGTTCGTTGGAGCCACTTTCAGCTATTAAAAGTCTAAAGAGCTTATACTGTGATAACACCCCTCTTTTACTCACTAAAGATATAAGCACTTTTGCCAGAAATCACCCTAAAGTACTCATCGTTTATGCCTCAGAAGACACGCAAAGCTGGTGGGTATCGTTGAGCGATAGCTGGAGAGCTATTTTTCAAAAACAACTCAACATAAGTAATAATCCAAGCAAAGAGACACTAGCCAAAGTTACGGCTATCGATTCGCTGGATATAAGTCATAATTCTGCCATCAACTCTTTGGAGCCTCTTAAAAGATTGAGAGACCTGAGATGGTTAGATGCCAGGCATACGAGTATCAATGATATTACAGCATTGAAGGAGCTCAACCAAATCACTTACCTTAACATTTCTAATACTGAGGTAAGCGAACTGAAGGCCTTAAAAAATGCTGATAATTTGCAGGTAATCGAAGCTGACTCTACGCTCATCATCGACCTGACTTCTCTGGAATATTTAAAATCTCTGAAAACCGTTTATGTAGATAATACACCGGTTTCGGGGCAAGACATTAATCTGCTTATCGATAAAAACCCCGAGGTTCTGGTCATTTTTCAAACTGATAGATTGATCAGGTGGTGGCTGGATTTGCCTAAGAGTTGGAGCGACTTATTGAAAGAAAAATCAAAAGAAGAACTCGTACCTACTACGGAGCAGCTCCATCAAATAACACAACAGGAGGATTTTGAGCTGACAGGAACTTCTATAAACACCTTGGCTCCTTTAAGTGCATTTATCAGACTTAAGGCATTAAGTTTTAATAATACCGGCATTTCAGACCTAAGTCCTTTAGCGAAACACGAAAACCTGAAGACATTGGTTGCTACCAACAGCCCTGTAAGTGAGCTATCATCTCTAGCCCACCTTAAAAAACTAAAAATGCTAAGTATTGCCAACACGCCTGTAGAAGAGCTTGATGCATTAGAAAACCTTACTGAGTTAAGAGAAATTAATTGTTCAGGCACGCAAATTAAGAGGCTCAATGAGCTGGAGCTTCTTCATGGCTTAGAGAAACTCGATTGCAGCAACACACGAGTAAAGCGTCTCGATCCGGTTCAGTACCTTTCTCTTTCTGAGCTTATTTGCTATAATACGCGCATTTCCTCTGGCCGTGTAGAGGATTTTAAAGAAGAAAATCCGTCATGTAGTGTCACTTACTACTAGTAGATAAAATTAGACGCTGTTCAGGTCGTCAACCCATTTTCATTACGATATTTGCAATCAATAAAAATTAAGTGCAGTGAAGAAAAAGCGGAAAGCCACGAAAACAAAAAAGAAGACGTCAACTTTTAAGCAAAAACTAGTGAAAGCCTCCAAATATCTGGGTGGTTTGGTACTAGCCGCTATTACGTGCCTTATTGTATTCATTCTGTTGGTATCTTCCGGCACTTTTGGTCCTATACCAACTCAGGAAGAGCTAGCTAACATTAAAAACAATCTGGCTACTGAGGTCTACAGTGCAGACGGTAAGGTCATCGGCAGGTACTTTTTACAGCAACGGACGCCAACTGCATATGAAGATATAGATAAATCAGTTGTAGACGCTCTGATAGCGACCGAAGATGCTAGATTTTATGAGCATGAGGGCGTTGATTACAGAAGTTTGATTCGGGTGCTCGTCAAAACCGTAATTCTCCAGGATCGCTCGGGTGGTGGCGGTAGCACTATAAGTCAGCAACTGGCTAAGAATCTATTTCCCAGACAACAAAGCGATGTATTCTATCTGGCAACTCGAAAGATTAAAGAAATACTCATTGCCTACAGACTGGAAAACACTTATACCAAGCAGGAAATCCTGACTTTATATCTCAATACAGTCCCTTTCGGTGAAAATATCTACGGTATCGAGATGGCTGCCAATAGATTTTTTAGTAAATCGGCTAAAGAACTAGCCCCTCAAGAGTCTGCCGTGTTAGTAGGTATGCTGAAAGCAAACCACACCTATAACCCGAGGCTATTCCCTGAAAACTCTCTTGTTAGAAGAAACACTGTATTGCTGCAGATGAATAAGTATGAATATTTATCTGATGACAGCTTAAACATGTTGCTTGAAAAACCGCTGACGCTTGATTATAAGCGCATTAGCAATAATGAGGGGCCTGCTACTTATTTTATCGAACAGCTAAGAAAAAAAGTCGAGGCATGGTGTGCAGCTAACACAAAACCGGATGGCTCTAATTACAACATGTACACCGATGGTCTTAAAATATATACGACCATAGATTCTCGCATACAACAATACGCGCAAGGTGCAGTACAAAAACACATGAAGGAGTTGCAGAAAACTTTTGATAACCATTGGGGCAAACAATCGCCTTGGTACGACAACCCTTCTATTCTCACAAACGCCATTTCTCAATCGCCCAGGTATAAAAAGTTGAGAGAAAAGGGCATGAATCATGATGAAGCCTTAGCAGAAATGGGCAAAACCCTTCCGATGAAGATTTTTAGCTGGGAAGGTGATGTAGAGAAGAACCTCTCTCCTATTGATTCTATAAAACATTATTTAAAATTTTTACATACCGGTGCTATAGCGTTAAACCCAAAAGACGGTGCGGTTAAAGCCTGGGTAGGCGGCATCAACCACGAGTATTTCAAGTATGACCATGCGAAATTTAGCACTAAACGTCAGGTTGGCTCTACTTTCAAGCCATTTGTATATGCTGCCGCTCTGGAAAAGGGCATGGATCCTTGTGATTATATCTCCGCAAGAAAAACCACTTATACAAACCTGGAAGGGTGGTCTCCAGATAATGCTGATAAGAGTGAAAACGAACTAAAGTATTCTTTTGAAGGCGCATTGGCCCAATCGGTAAATACCGTAAGCATAAAAGTATTGGAAGAAGTGGGTATTGAACAAACTGCAACTTTTGCCCGAAATGCAGGTATTGAATCTGAGCTTCCCGAGGTTGCTTCTCTAGCTTTGGGCACAGCGGATATTTCTTTAGTAGAGATGGCTGGTGCCTATAGCAGCTTTGCTAACGGAGGTGAGTTGGTCAAACCCTATTTCATTTCCGAAATAAAAAGTCAAAGAGGGGAATCACTTTACAAAGCCGAACCTAAAACGTATGGCCGGGTGATGAGTGAAGAAACCACCCAAATGATGAATAAGCTTTTACAAGCGGTTGTTGATAATGGTACAGCAGGGCGAGTTCGATGGAAATATAATTTAGATAATGAGCTTGCCGGTAAAACTGGTACAACACAGGCAAATGCCGATGGTTGGTTTATAGGGTATAATCCCGAGCTGGTGATGGCCGTGTGGGTAGGTGCAGATAATCCTGGAATAAGATTTAGAAGTACGGCTCTGGGTAGTGGTGCAAATACTGCGCTGCCGATTTTTGCAGAGACTTTTAAGCAAATAAACAATGACCCTCAATTGAGAAAAATCGCAAAGGCTGGGTTTGGGCCTTTGCCTGAAAGTTTAAGAAATCGCCTGGATTGTGAAATATCAAAAGAAGATAAAAACTTCTTTGAGCGCCTTCTCAACACCGACCTCACCAAGGGGGAAAAAGAGCGCAAATTTGACGATCAGGAAGAGGAGAAAAAAGGCCTCTTTAAAAAAATCGGTGATTTGTTTAAGAAAAAAGATAGTGATGGAGATTGATCTAGCAGGCACCTTGAGATAACACAAGTAGTCATTCCAGATGCAACCCAGCAGCCTGCCAGCGCAGGGATGACGCTCGAGGTTATTAACAACATTTATTGAAGAAGTAACATTATTAACCGTAACCTGATGTAATCATACGATAGTCCTTCCCGAGAACATCATTACTGATGCAACGTAGCAACAACCTCCCGTCATTCCTGATGCAGCGCAGCGGAAGTCAGGAATCTCACTTTTTCTTACTCAATTAGAGATCCCTGCCTACGCAGGGATGACGCTCGAGGTTAAATATTCTTAACAACCGAGAAACCATCCTACATAAATTAGCTGGCCTAAAGACATTCCCGAGAACATCATTCCTGATGAAGTACAGCAGTAACCTTTCCATGTCCGTCATTCCTGATGAAGTGAAGCGTAAGTC
>NZ_SMMD01000199.1 GCF_009711475.1 Fulvivirga aurantia | reverse complement strand
TACAATCAAGATTTCTGATGGGGCTGTTACAGATGCGAAAATTGTGTCGGTTAGCCCTTCAAAAATAAGTCAAGATGGAGCTACATTAAATCAAGTGCTAAAATGGGATGGCAGCGCCTGGTCACCAGCTGATGATGCAGATACCGGAGGTAGTGCAGGAAGTCTAGACGGCTTTGTTAGTATAGATCCCAGTGATTTTCAATCATTGAAAAAGAATAGTAATGATCTAGATAGAAATCAAGTAATTCTATTTCAAAATGACAATACCTTTGTAACAATCGGAGATGCATCCAAAGCCGATAAAATAATAGCTCCCGTTCACCTTCCGCATAATGCAATTGTTGAAGAGGTAACTATCTATTTTTGGGATAATAATGGAAATGACATAAGTATAGATTTTTTTAGAAAAGGATTTGCCTCTGCTAACGAGTCATTATTTCCCGCAACTTGGACGTCTACCGGGGCCACTGCAAGTGTTAGAAATGAAACTTTAACTACTATTAATAATAGTACTATAGATAATGAGAATTACACTTATCGAATTGTAGTAGATTTTAATTTTGGGACCACGGTTGATACACCTGGTAATGCGCCTCAACGGATATATGGTATAAAATTTAAATATACCGAACCAGGCAATATCGTTACTGGCCCGGGATCATACCAATCTTCTTTTGTAGGCGATTCTGCGCCTAATCTTTCAGATCGCTACACAGGGATGGTTTGGATAGATACTGTAACTGGCAACATAAGAGTGTGGACCGGCTCTGCATGGAATATTGTAGCTACGAAGGAATAATACAATGAGAATTGGGTGGAGTCACATATATTTTGTTTTGGTTATTTCGACTGTATTCTCGCAGTCTTATGGGCAAGTTGTACATAATGAATCAGTCATTCATATAGGGGAAGATGCCCTTTTTTATACACCAGGCAAT
>NZ_SMMD01000132.1:284-635 GCF_009711475.1 Fulvivirga aurantia | reverse complement strand
AGAGATCCCTGCCTGCGCAGGGATGACGCTTTTAATTTAAGGTAGTGTGGCTTTTTAAGCTTGTGGCTTTTTTGCATTTATATGACAAGAGACTCTTCGGACTATGCACTCTGAGTGACGATCTATTTCAATTCTTCCATTATGAATTAAAAAACACGAGTTGAGTGACGTACTTTTCTAATTACCGTCATTCCTCGAATTTACGAAGCGTAGCGTAGTAAATTATAGAGGAATCTAGAATCTCATCATGCTTCGTTACCAACTAGAGATCCCTGCGTGCGCAGGGATGACGCTTTTAATTTAAGGTAGTGTGTCTTGTTTGGTTTATGCCTTTTTTTCATTTATATGATA
>NZ_SMMD01000132.1:0-114 GCF_009711475.1 Fulvivirga aurantia | reverse complement strand
TTCTCAGAGTCCTTTTCAAGTGACTCTGAGTGGCATCAGGCTCTTGGCTCTCAACTCTCTCCTTATCGAGACTCTTCGGGCGCTGCCCTACCGATGACGCATTTAGTTAATATA
>NZ_SMMD01000121.1 GCF_009711475.1 Fulvivirga aurantia | reverse complement strand
AATTTGGAATGATGAAGTAATCGCTGAAAGTGACGATACCGTAGTGATAGAAGGCAATCACTATTTCCCTAAAGACTCTATCAAAAAAGAGTTTTTTAAAGAATCGGCTACAAATAGTGTGTGCCCTTGGAAAGGCACAGCCAGCTATTATTCTTTACAAGTGAATGGAGAAGAAAATAAAGATGCAGCCTGGTACTATCCTGATACCAAAGAAGGCGCCAAGAAAATAGAAGGCATGGTGGCATTTTGGAAAGGGGTGGAAGTTAAAAACTAACGACCATTTCTTCTCGTGCGACCCAAAAATTTAAAGGCATCGACTAATAGGAAGGTGCCTGTTGCACCCGTTACACCCCCTGCAATGAGCATGGCTTGACCCAGCTCATCTTTTTCTCGCCCAAGCATAAGGCCGCCAGCGATTGTAATGGAGTAGCCAATAGTGGCTACCGCAATACCGCGTTGAAACTTTGCTTTTGATTTAGCGAGATTCATATTGATGTGCTCAACATCAAGCTTTACATTCATGATCTCTCTTTTAAGCGAATCGAGAGGAGTTTGAGCGAAAGATGAGCCAGCCATCAACAAACAAGC
>NZ_SMMD01000043.1 GCF_009711475.1 Fulvivirga aurantia | reverse complement strand
GGTACCGAAGGTATACTAGGTGGTCAGGCGCAGGTACCAAATGTTGCTGGTGCGTGGCTGGAGCTTACAGACAACGTAAATACCATGGCTTCCAACCTTACCACACAGGTGAGGGAGATTGCAACTGTGACTACAGCTGTGGCGAATGGAGACCTTTCTCAGAAAATTTCTGAAGAAGAAAAAGGAGGTGAGGTACTTGAGCTATCACGTACCCTCAACACCATGGTGGACTCACTAACGATTTTCTCAAAAGAGGTAACGCGTGTGGCCCGTGAGGTGGGTACAGAAGGT
>NZ_SMMD01000700.1 GCF_009711475.1 Fulvivirga aurantia | reverse complement strand
TCAGACCACTTTGAGTGGTCAGACGAATAGAGTGGCTGGTTTAGCTCACTAAAAAAACATTATACAATACTTAAGAAGTTACTTCGCTGCGCTCAGCATGACTTGTACGTGGTTCGTCAGGCATCAAAATGTGAAAAGATGGCCTGCAATCGTAGAACTTTAAATCGCCTTGCTGAACATTTGACTTGTTTCTGGGCGATTTGCCAGATACTTATCAAATACGGCACAGATATTTCTAAGAAAAGCCATTCCAAGCGGTGTCACCCTGAGGCCTGTAGCGTACAGTTGTATCAGGCCCTCCTGGGCCATGGTAAGCAAGGCTATATTCATATTAAAATCTAATAATTGAGGATAGTTGTGCCATCTGGCCTCTCCCGTACAAGCGATATCAATGATAAATTGCCGGATGATGCGGTCCTCGGCACTTAGAAAATGGCCTTTAACAACTGGGAGGACACCCATTTCCAGTTGCTCTTTATATTGCTCTACATTTTTCTCATTTTGGGCGTAAGCATATTTAGCATCGCTGATAGCTGAGGTACCAAGGCCTATGAGCAAGTCGGTTTGGGCAGTTGTGTAGCCCATAAAATTGCGAAGCATGGTTTTTCTTAAATAAGCCTCATAAAGTTCATCTCCTTTGATAGCAAAGTGATCCATGCCAACATCTATATAATCATGCTCGATCAGGCTTTTTTTGCCTACTTCATATAGCTTTCTCTTCGCGTTATTATCTGGTAAGTCAACCTCGGTATAAGCACGCTGACCTGGTCGTTTCCAAGGCACGTGAGCGTAACTATAAAAAGCTATTCTGTCAGGTTTTAGCGAAAGCACCTTGTCTATCGTGTTGAGAATACTGTCTTCGGTTTGAAACGGCAAACCATAGATCAAATCAAAATTTACACTCTCATAACCAATATCACGCGCCTCTTTCGTGGCTTGTTCCACATTTTCGAAAGGTTGAAGTCGATTAATCGTTTGCTGCACCTTTAAGTCAAGATCCTGCACGCCATAGCTCACTCTTCTAAAACCGAGATTGTAGAGTGTAAGTAAATGCTCTCTGGTGGTATTGTTAGGATGACCTTCAAAAGAGAAACAATATTGCTCATGCAAGTCTGAAGTAAGCAAAATTTCAGCTATGAGATGCTTTAAATTTTCTGGACTAAAAAAAGTAGGTGTACCTCCGCCCAGGTGAATTTCTCTGATGAGAGGTTTACGACCAAAAGTATACACATACATCTCCCATTCTTTGAGTAATGCCGCTATATATGATTCTTCTACCTGGTGATTTTTCGTAATACGTGTATTGCAGGCGCAATAGGTACATAAGCTTTCGCAATATGGCAGGTGGATATATAAACTTATTCCCTGATCATCATTAGACTCATCAAACGTACGCTTTACAGTCGATAGCCACTGTCGTTGCTCGATAGAATCGTCTTGCCAAAATGGCAAAGTAGGATAGCTGGTATATCTGGGTACCGGTACATTGTATTTTGTTATAAGCTCTTCAGTCATTTTCATATTACAAATATTGCCAGTGTCGCCAGCAATGAACATGACTAAAATCAGGTTGTATTTTGATTGGTGTCAATGGGTGTACCACAAAAAATAAGGTGCTTGCAGGTAGCTAAAGTCTATGAAAATGAAAAATATCGCAATCCTTAGTTTACTGCTTTTAAGCGCCTGTAGCGGGATAAAAGTGAATACGCAGTACGATAAATCTATTGCTTTTGATCAATATAAAACCTGGTGTTGGCTCAGAGGTTGTGAGCTCGTATACCAGGGCCCGGGGTATTTATACGATAGTACGGTAATTGAGACTATAGGCAATTATATAGCTCAGGAAATGTATGACAAAGGCTTTGTACAAGTCGATGACCATGCAGATCTTATGATTGATTTTCATATAGCTGTAAAGGAAGATTCAGCCCGTTTTGCAAGAATACATGAAGAGGATTTGCCATACTGGAGCGATTATCAGGAAGACTATTATCATTTTCTTAGAGGCACACTCACAATTGATATTATAGACAGAGCAAGAGGACAGGTAATTTGGCAGTCGATAGCCAGGAGTTATATGGCACTTTACCCTCAGATCGATGATCAGTTGATAGACAAAGGTGTACGGAAACTATTAAAAAAATTTCCGCCTGACACTAATGTACAGGCCGACACCTCACAAATAGTTAAGGGCCATCTATACGATGACCCAAAACCAACTTATGAGACCTCTGCTATCTTATTTGATTCTCAATAAAGCCTTCAAAGGATGTGGCAACTTCTTTGGCCTTAAGATGAATGCATATTTATTGTAGCTATATTTATTTATCAACTCGCTCACTTCATTACCAGACATCAACTTGTCTATGTTTTCGTTACCGAAAATCATAAAATCAGGATTATGCCGGGCTATATATTCATCCAGTAGGTCGCTGGTCTTGTCTACCCTATTGAATAAACAAATACTTCCTTTAGCATTAGAAACCATAGGATAATCGACCATGTAGGACCTGAGTTTATAGTTAGCAAACTCAATCAATTTGTCATTAAGTGCTTTTTCGGCAGAAATTACATTGTCTAGCTCAAAGGGTGTCTCCATGACATGATTTACATAATGGGAGGCATCTTTGCGATAATGCAGAATGTCAACCTTGGGGAGCGGAGTCATTTCTGACAGTTTCTGCGCTACTTCCAAAGATCCTCCTGTGCCTTTTTTAAGGTCGACCTGCACCGCCACTTTGCTTATAGTAGAGGGAATTTCCGTAGGCACTACTAATACATTCTTATCACATCTTTTTAGCAGTTTGCTCAAATCTTCAGGATTCATTAACACCACTAAATTAGCGTCCTGCTTATTAGCTGCTGATGCGATAGCAGCTACTGCCTTTGTCATTTTTATCTCATGTGTGCACTCTATTCCCTGCTGGATAAACCTGGCGGCTTAGTTTGCATGGTCGTGCTCAATATCGCTAACCTGAGGCAGGTGTAAATCGGGAAACTCTTTGTGCAAATCAAGGTTAAGTTTAGTCTCAATTTGATAGAGAAAATGAATTGACTTAGGTTCAAAAATACTGGCTAGTTTACCGATGTTATAAAAATAGGTGTCGGCTGGTATAGCGCTATCGATCGTGATGAGCCATTTATTAATATTTTTCATAATGATTTTGTTTTATTCTCCTTGTCCTAAAGAAAAGCCCTTTACACCGTCAAATTCGTAGAGATTTTCTGTCTTAATTACATCATAATTATTGGCATTGAGTTTTGATAGCAGGGCTACAACCTGTTCAAAATCTATGCTCGGGTAACCCTGATGAGGGTCAAAATCTTCTGCCACAAAACGGCACCTCCAATGATCTGTACAAAAGGTTTCCTTGTTTCCATCAGGGTAAACTTTTACTCCCCGATTGGTAATCATTTTTAGTTTCAGTTTATACGACTTAAGTGCCGTAAGCTCCCGTCCTAAGTCTTGTGGACTTGCCCCTTTCCAATCTAAAAAGACATCTACGCCAACCAGCGTTTTTGTAGCTTCTTTTCGCTTATACTCGGGTAGGTTGATGTGCCCCTGACCACTAACCAGATTACTCAATGGCAGCTTTTCTGGTGTTTTGCCTAATCGACTGATTACCTCCTCAGCAAACTCAGAAGTCGAGACTTTTCTCTTGCTCATTCCTTCTTTGTAGATATCAGGCGTATGCAGACCTGCTTCGATGGTGGCCAACCAGGCATTTTTAATCTTATCGGCTGTTTCTGTTTGGCCAATGTGGCCCAACATCATTACGGCAGCATTAATAAGCCCGGAAGGGTTAGCCATGTTTTTACCCGCAATATCAGGAGCTGAACCGTGAATAGCCTCAAACATTGCGGCATTCATTCCGACATTGGCAGAACCCGCCATGCCTACCGACCCGGCTATTTCAGCTACGATATCGGAGATGATGTCTCCATATAAATTAGATGTCACGATTACATCATAATCATTGGGCCTTGCCGCCAATCTTGCGGCCCCTATGTCTATAATTTGTGAGTCACTTTCAATTTGAGGATATTCTTTGGCTATTTCATCAAACACCTGGTGAAAGAGGCCATCGGTGAGCTTCATGATATTATCTTTTAGCATGCAAGTGACCTTTTTTCTGCCATAAACTTTAGCATACTCAAAAGCATATCTTATGATTCTCTCACAACCCGGTCTGGTGATAAGTTTGAGGCATTGTACTACCTCATCGGTTTGGCGGTGCTCAATACCGGCATAAAGGTCCTCCTCATTTTCACGAATTACCACCACATCCATACCCGGAAATTTAGTGGGCACAAATGGGTGCAGCGCGTTTACTGGTCTTACATTGGCAAATAATGAAAGTGATTTTCTGATCGTTACATTAAGGCTTTTATACCCTTTGCCTTGTGGTGTAGTAATTGGCCCTTTGAGTATCAGCTTGCATTTGCTTATGGTGTCCCAGGCCTCCTCGCTAAGTCCTGAAGTATGTCCCTGGCGGTAGGCCTCCTCTCCCACTTGTATAAATTGAGGTGAGAATTTAGCGCCTGCGGCATCAAGTATTTTAAGTGTGGCATCCATGATCTCCGGACCAATGCCATTGCCTTCGGCTACAGCAATTTTCACCAGTTCATCGGTGGCACCATTACGTTCTGCGTTTAAAATCGATTGACTTTTCATTATTAAAGATTGAGTTAGATAAGATTTTGAATGATTATGAAGTAAAATGGAATCCCTATTATGATGTTAATGGGAAATGTGATCCCTAACGCCATAGGCAGGTAGAGTCCTGGATTTGCCGCTGGCACCGCATTTTTCATAGCAGCCGGAACTGCGATGTATGAGGCACTTGCGCCCAACAAGGCAAACAACAATATATTACCGGGTGAGTCTGTGACAAATGAGGCCAGGTACAAAGCGAGCAGTCCGTTGATGAACGGGATGAGGCAAGAGAACAATAACACATACATGCCATTTTTGAACATGCTGTGTATATGTCTACCTGCTGTAATGCCCATGTCTAATAAAAAGACCGCCAGAAAACCTTTGAAAATATCCGTAGTGAAGGGCTTAATCCCCTGCGCCTGTTCCTCACTGGCTAAGAAACCAATAACCATACTACTGAGAATTAGCAGCACACTTGCATTGCTCACTGAGTGTTTTAAAATAGGTAGCATAGGACTGCTACTTTTTTTCAACTTTCTCCCGTACATGTTGATGAGCAACACCCCAACGATTATAGCAGGTGCCTCCATGAGCGCCATTACGGCTATCATATGGCCATTGTAACCTACCTGCTCAAAATCCAGAAAGGATATAGCGGTAACAAAGGTTACTGCACTTACCGAACCGTAAGCGGCTGCAATGGCCCCGGCATTTTCTATACTCAACTTGCGCTTTAAAATAAAAAACGTGTAGAGTGGTACGAGCAGGGCCATAAAGATGCCAAGTAGCATGCTCCAGACAATTTCACCACCTATAACAGAGTGTGCGAGCTCCTGCCCCCCTTTAAAACCTATTGACAGCAACAGGTAAACAGAGATGAATTTTGAAGAGCTCTCAGGAATTTTCAGGTCACTCTTAATCTGTGCGGCAAAGATGCCTAGCAAGAAAAAGAGGAGCGCAGGGTTAGTCAAATTGTCGGTTAGGCCGTTCATTAAACTATCTCAATAATGGTCTTTTTCTTATACTGAACTTTTAAGCCTAGTGACTCCGCTTTTAACACGAAGCTGTGTAGCGTAAGTGGTGAGATGTTCGCTTCTACGGTTTCATCATCGATCCATTTAAGCTTGGAGGTATCCTCATTGCGCTCCTTGATGAGTTGTTCAAATTGGCTTTTTAGATCTACTTGCTGCTGTTCTTTACTAGTCTTCTTAAGATCAGTAAAATTTGTGTTTACGTGTATTG
>NZ_SMMD01000403.1 GCF_009711475.1 Fulvivirga aurantia | reverse complement strand
AAATACGCTAAAGAACTTTTTTAAGAAAGGTAACTTACCTGCAGAAGCCCACTTTTATGACCTTATTGACTCTATGATCAATAAAGTGGATGATGGTATGTCTAAAAATCTTGAGGAAGGTTTGATGCTTTCTCCCATAGGCACTTCAGAAAAACTCATGAGCTTTTATAAAAGTATTGAAGATAAAAGCCCGGCCTGGAGTTTTAACATCAATCGTGGTGATGGCAATTTGAATATTAATAATCACCTGGGAGATAGTCTTGTGACCATGAAAAAGGAAGGTATGGTAGGTATAAACAATACTAATCCTGAATATGAGCTGGATGTAAAGGGGGCTGTGGGGATGACTGGTAGAGTAGGTACCGGCTACACAGGTAAAGTATTGGCCGATGGCAAGTGGCACCCAATTTTAACTGAGCTCAATGGTTGTCATGCGCTGGAGATTGTAGCAGGTGTAGGCAAAAAGAAAACCGGTAAGTATGCACTCATACACGCCAATGCATTAAGCACTTTTGGTAAGTCAAAAAATAAAATAAAAGTAGTGCAGGGATATTATGGCGTGCGCTGTAATATGATAAAACTACGCTGGACGGGCGATACCTATAACTACAACCTCGAAATGAGAACACGCTGTAGTTATGGTGGAGATTATTATATCAAATACTATATCTCCAAACTATGGTTTGATCAATTTATGGATGATAGCTTTGAAGGATAATGAAGAAGATCAAGTTTGAAATTACTGTTGAGGAGGGAAATTTAATTTTCAAAGGGTTGAGCAAATTACCTTTTGAAGAGGTCTATGAGCTGATCGGTAAACTCAATGAGCAAGCCAACCGACAGCTAGGTAAAGAAAACAATCAGGAAGACAAAAATGGTCCTGATAACCTCAGCAACTTTCTCGAAAACCAATAATCAGCCGTAATAAAGCACCAGCCACAAACTATGGAAAAGCCGTTATTTCTAAACGATACCAAATCAGATAGTAGTGACCTAAATTATGAATCGCTCAGAGCTGAAGGTATCCACCTACTTCAAAAGCTAACGGGTGCTTTCTGGACTGATTATAATGAGCATGATCCGGGAGTTACCATATTAGAGCAGCTCTGTTATGCCATAACAGACCTGGCTTATCGTACCGATTTTGATATAGAAAATCATCTCTATATCGAAGATAATGCGCACAGTTCTTTCTTCAGGCCCGATGAAATATTGCCGTGTAATGCACTGTCGATAAGTGATTATCGTAAACTGATCTTTGATTCTGTTTTTGAGATTAAGAATGTTTGGTTTGTACCAACAGACGATCAAACTAACTCCATAAATGGTCTTTATAAAATACTTCTTGATATAGATGAAGGCACAAAGGGCAAGAAAGAAAAAGCCGAAATAATAGAAAAGGCCCTTTCTGTATATTACGAAAACAGGAACACATGTGAAGACATTGAGCAGATAAAGATTCTAGACCATCTGCCCGTGGCAATCCATGCAGATATTGAAATTGATGGCACAGTATCCCCGGAGAATTTATTAGCAAAAATCCTATATCGTGTAGATGAATATCTGTGCCCTCAAATGCGCTTTTATTCTTTGCGGGAGCTTCTTGACGAAGGCTATAAGTTAGAAGAGATATTTAACGGCCCACTTTTGCGACATGGTTTCGTGAAAACTGAAGAATTACCACCAAAAGCTGATAAAATACTCATCTCTGAAGTCATGAAAATAATCATGCAGGTGGAGGGCGTATCGAGTGTTAAAAACCTCAAATTGTCTGTAGATGGCAAGGAGTATGACAACCAGATTGATATAGAAGAACACCAGTTGCCAAAGTTGGTGATTGACAGTGTTACTGAGGAAGGGCAGCCTACAGTGAGTTTCTTCAAAGGTGTAGTTAACTATACTTTGATTGATCAAAAAATTGTAAAAAGAGCATTAAACGAAATGAAGTCGGTTAACAGAAGAGTTTATCGACTAACAGAAGAAAATATTGAATTACCGACTGGCGAAAACATTGATGTAGAGAAATACTTTTCTATTCAAAATCAGTTCCCGGTAAATTATGGAATTGGTGAAGGCGGTGTTCCGCACTCTCCAGATAATAAAAGAAAAGCTCAGGCACTACAGCTTAAAGGTTATCTCATGTTGTTTGAGCAGATATTGGCTAATTACCTGTCACAATTAGCCAATAGTAAGAAGCTGCTGGCCATCAGGTCAGACATTAACCAAACATATTTTCACCAGACCCTTGATGCTGTACCAGATGCTGCCAAATTATACAAGCAGCAATCAGGTAAAGAAGATGTAGACATTAGCTGGACAGGGGAGCAAGTGCCGTTGCAATATGAGGCCGGTTTAGCGAAACTTACCGAAATAGGTGATGATTTTAATGACAGAAGA
>NZ_SMMD01000391.1 GCF_009711475.1 Fulvivirga aurantia | reverse complement strand
TTGCTAAAAGAGCAAGGTTATGAGGTAATTGGCATGTTTATGAAAAACTGGCACGATGACAGTGTTACCATAAGCGATGAATGCCCCTGGTTAGAAGACAGTAATGATGCCATGATTGTAGCTCAAAAATTGGGCATACCTTTCCAGGCTATTGACTTAAGTGCTGAATACAAGAAGCGCATTGTTGATTACATGTTTGATGAGTATCAAAAAGGCAGAACACCAAATCCTGATGTTCTTTGCAATAGAGAGATCAAATTTGATATTTTCTTAAAAGCGGCTATGCGCCTCAATGCTGATTATATCGCTACAGGCCATTATTGCAGAAGAGATGAGATTGATGATAATGGAGAAACCTTATATCAACTCAAAGCCGGCAAAGATAACAACAAAGATCAGAGCTATTTTCTATGCCAATTAACACAAGAGCAATTATCTAAAGCCTTATTCCCGATTGGCGAGCTTACTAAACCTGAAGTGAGAGAAATTGCTAAAGTGCAAGATCTCATCACGGCAGACAAAAAGGACTCTCAAGGTCTTTGTTTTATTGGTAAGGTAAGACTTCCTGAATTTTTGCAACAGCAGCTAAAGCCAAAAAAGGGAGATGTAATTGAAGTCCCTGCAGATTCAGATATTTACAACGAGGACACAGAAGATGTTGAGGTGATAACAGATTCACTAGATACTATCACTGCACCTTTTGTATATCAAAAATCATCTGGCAAAAAAGTGGGGGAGCACAATGGTGCCCACTATTTTACTATTGGTCAGCGTAAAGGATTAAATATAGGTGGCACACCAGAGCCATTGTTTATCATCGATACTGACACAAAAAACAATATCATTTACACGGGTCAAGGTGAAAATCATCCCGGCTTGTATAGAAAAGGACTGTTTATTGAAGAAGGTGATATTCATTGGGTGAGACCAGACATTAAGCTTACGGTTGGCGAAACCCGAGACTATATGGTAAGAATAAGATATCGCCAGCCATTAGAAAAGGCTCAGTTGATAAAAGAAGCGAATGGCCTCTACATTATATTTGATCAACCCCAAAAAGCTATTGCAGCCGGTCAATTTGCTGTATGGTATTCAGAAGATGAGTTAGTTGGCTCGGGTGTTATAGCGTAGCTGACTCGTCTACATTTTCCTGGATAAGTGTGTCCGGTACAAACTGAATCACTCTATTAAATCCGGTGTAGTCAGAGTAGTCACGCTCTACTTTAAGGAGCTCTTTTTTGTCATATAGCTCTTTTACAAATTGTCTATCAATGCGATATGACACATCATAAAAGCCATCCTCAGCCTCTAGTTTATCAGGGAGACCATTATATGAAAACGAACTAGCACTCACATCGATACTATCTTCATCTACTGCTACTACTTTGAGTAAGTAATACTTGTAATCACTTAACTCTGTTTCATCTTTTAGCTTATATACATCTCCAACTAAAGGAGCATTAATGAAAGCTTGTTGCTTTTTCTCTTGTTGTGAGCTGTTAAAAGTTAGACCTGCTATGGCAAGTATGATTATTACCAGACCAGCAAACATGTACTTAGGAGTTGGCACTGAGCTTTTAAGTGCCTTGATCTTTTGACGATCTTTTGACTCTAATGTTTTCTCTTCCGTTACTTTTTGACAGTGCCCACAATATAGCATTGCGCTCTTTTTATAAGGAAAAAGAGGTATCCAAAAAATATGCGCGTAGCTGGAGTATATCAATAGTTGCATATTTTTTTCATTGCAACTATCGCAAGTGTGATTTTCAAGTGGGGCTTGCTTAATTAACTTACTGTTACTGCCGTATATTATCATTTGCTTGGTTTTTCATTTAACTCCATCCCAGAGACTCCGCCAGAAACAACAAATTTCATAGCGGCTGTGGCTGACATATTGAGTGGCTTAACATATTTAGCCTCAACAATGAACTGGTTTCCAGACCACGCATATGAATGCGGCATATACACAGAAACGTAACCCGGCAGCCCGATACTTTCTAATTCTTTCTGTGTCACAAAGCCTATCTTTAATATGGTTTGTGTGTCTTCCATAGCGATAAGAACGGGTATATTAAACTTCTTCTGATCACCTACAAAAGCGCCAATCAGGTCTTTTACAGAAGTGTAGATGATATTTACTATCGGGATTTTAATCAGATTTTTCTCAATGTATTCGAAAAAAGGCCTTGTAATAAAAAATGAAGCAACAAACCCCAGTGACGTAATCGCGGCCACCACTACGATTACTCCCAGGCCAGGTATACTGATAGGTAT
>NZ_SMMD01000135.1 GCF_009711475.1 Fulvivirga aurantia | reverse complement strand
GTCTCCAGTTAGTAGAAATCAATATTTAACTGATTAAAAAGGAAATAGTATTTGTATAGTTCTAAATCAATATAGTCCTCTATTGTTAAGGCTCCACCATGTCCCGAACCATTGGAAACATACATACTATAAAGACTTGATGGATCACCATTTTCCTGAAGCGATGCAAGGAATTTATATGTATGAAAAGGAGGGACTCTATCATCGTTTGCTCCTGTTATCAGAAGTGTGTTTGGATATTTTGTGCCTTTACGCACGTTGTGAAAAGGACTATAGCTGCGTAGGTTATGATAGTCAGTTTTTGAGTTTGGAGATCCAAATTCTAATAAATTTGTATTCACTCCTCCAACAGTGTACTTACTCATTCTCAACATATCATAAGGGCCTGCATTGGCTATTGCCAATTTGAATAATTCAGGTCTTTGAGTAATGGCTGCTCCTATTATTAAAGCTCCATGTGAAGCTCCACTTATTGCTAATTTTTCTGGACTTGTATATTTCTCACTTATTAGATATTCCGCAGAGGCTATAAAATCATCAATTGCATTTTGTTTATTAAATCGCCTACCTTGTATAGCCCAATTAGATCCATGCACTCCACCTCCTCTAATATTTGGAACGGCTATTATACCCCCATGAAGCAAAAATAAAGCATTGCCTTCCTTAAAA
>NZ_SMMD01000186.1 GCF_009711475.1 Fulvivirga aurantia | reverse complement strand
GGAACCATGGGTAATGGCATCGCACACGTCTTTGCTCAATTTGGCCATAAAGTTTCTCTTATAGACATTTCTGAAGATGCGCTTAAAAAAGCACTGGCAACCATTGAGAAAAATCTCGACAGGCAGGTAAAAAAGGAGCTTATCTCAGAAGGCGATAAAAAAAATACGCTTGAAAACATCACCACCTACAGTAAAATTGAAGAAGGTGTAAAAGGTGTAGACCTAGTGGTGGAAGCTGCAACAGAAAACATCGACTTAAAGCTTAAAATATTTGAGCAACTTGATGAGGTTTGTGATGAATCTACTATTCTGGCAACCAATACATCATCAATATCTATTACAAAAATCGCTGCTGTAACCAAAAGATCAGATAAAGTGATCGGCATGCATTTCATGAACCCAGTACCTGTCATGAAGCTAATTGAAGTGATAAGAGGGTACAATACCAGCGATGAGGTTACTGAAAAAATCATGGAACTCTCGAAAGGCCTTAAGAAGGTGCCTGTAGAGGTAAATGATTATCCTGGCTTCGTGGCCAACAGAATTTTGATGCCAATGATCAACGAGGCAATTTACTCTCTTTTTGAGGGTGTAGCTGGAGTTGAAGAGATCGATACAGTAATGAAACTTGGAATGGCACACCCAATGGGACCTTTGCAATTGGCTGACTTCATTGGATTGGATGTTTGCCTTTCGATATTAAATGTCTTGTATGAAGGATTTGGAAACCCAAAATATGCACCTTGCCCTCTATTGGTAAATATGGTTGAGGCAGGTCACAAAGGCGTAAAATCTGGAAGTGGATTCTACAGCTGGGGTCACGGAACAAAAGATCTCATAGTCGCTGATCAATTCAAGAAATAA
>NZ_SMMD01000524.1 GCF_009711475.1 Fulvivirga aurantia | reverse complement strand
GGACACTTAACGAGAAAGTGGGATCCAAAAATGGCTCCATACATTTTCATGGAGAAAAATGGTATCCATGTAATTGATTTAAACAAAACTATTGAGTGCCTCGACAAAGCATCTTTTGCACTTAAGAACATAGTAAGATCAGGAAGAAAGGTATTATTCGTAGCTACTAAGAAGCAAGCACAAGATGTTGTGACTGAAGAAGCTAAGCGTTTAAACATGCCATTCGTTACTGACAGGTGGTTAGGTGGTATGCTTACCAACTTCGCTACAATCAGAAAATCATTGAAGAAAATGTCTTCTATTGATAAGCTGATGAAAGACGAAGCTTACCTTAACCTTGCAAAGAGAGAAAGATTAATGATCTCTCGTGAAAAGGAAAAATTAGAAAGAGTATTAGGTGGTATTTCTGACCTTAACAGACTTCCAGCTGCATTATTTGTGATCGATGTTAAGAGAGAGCACATTGCAGTAAAAGAGGCTCAGAAGTTAAATATCCCTGTATTTGCTATGGTAGATACAAACTCTGATCCAACAGGTGTTGATTTCCCAGTTCCTGCAAATGATGATGCTTTCAAATCTATATCTCTTATCACAAGCCAGATTGGTAAAGTGATAGAAGAAGCCTTAATGGAGAGAAAGAAAGACAAAGAAGAAGCTAACCTTAAGAAAGAAGAGGAAGCTAAGAAGAAGGCAGACGAAAAAGAGACTATAGAAGAGTCTAAATAGATAATATAGTTATTTGATATAACACAAAGAATTGAACATCGTCCCTAAAGCAATTGGGAAGGTGTTCAATTTTTGATTAAAGACAATAATCTTAACAATAATAAAAAAGTACTACTATGGCTATTTCAGCGAAAGACGTAAATAAGCTTAGACAAATGACCGGTGCAGGTATGATGGACTGCAAAAAAGCTTTAACTGAAGCTAACGGAGATTTTGATGCAGCAATTGACTTGCTAAGAAAGAAAGGACAGAAAGTATCAGCTTCCAGAGCAGATAGAGAAGCTACTGAAGGTTCTGTATTTGTAAAAACAAATGATGACAATACAGAAGGAGTACTTATAGCACTTAACTGTGAAACTGACTTTGTTGGTAAAAACGAAGAATTCCAAAATCTTGGAAATGCTATCTTAAAAGTTGCTTTCGAAAGCAACGCTTCTTCAATTGAAGAATTAAAAGCTCAAAAAATCGATAGCTTAACTATCGAAGAAAAAATAACGGAATTCGTTGGTAAAATCGGTGAGAAAATCGAAATCAGTGAGTTTGTAAGATTATCTGGAGAGGCTGTTGTGCCATATATCCACGCTGGAAGCAAGCTAGGTGTACTAGTAGCGCTTAAAGGTGTAAACGGTGCTAATGTAGAAGATGCTGGTAGAGACGTAGGAATGCAAATTGCTGCTATGAACCCGGTTGCTGTTGATAAAGACGGTGTTGATGAGTCTACAGTGCAGAAAGAAATCGAAATTGGTAAAGAGCAGGCATTAGCTGAAGGAAAGCCAGAAAATATAGTTGAGAAAATTGCTCAGGGTAAACTACAAAAGTTCTTCAAGGAGAATACTTTACTTAATCAGCAATTTGTAAAAGATAGCTCTCAAACTGTACAGGCGTACCTTGATGGTGTAACTAAAGGTCTTACAGTTACAGAATTCAAAAGAGTGGCAATTGGTTAATTCCAGTTATCTATAAAATATAAAAGGGGCTTAGGCCCCTTTTTTTGTGTCTTTACTTGAGAAGGCTTTGCTAAAAGCATCTTTAATTTCCCTACCTGCTTTCTCAAATCCTTTATCCAGCTCATCCCATCTACCTTTATTTTTCTCTCTAAACTCGCCAAATTCCTTCTTCAAAGATTCCTTGTTGCGTTTCAATTCTTCAAAGCGATCAGCGTAATCTTCTTTTGCTTTATCAGTGGCCTGGTCCAGGTCTTTCAGCAATTGGTCAATTTTTTTACCAAATTGCTTAAACATTCGTTCGGCTTGTCCTTCTGGTGGTCGTCCCATTGTGTTGTAAAATGATGATTAAACTTTTACTGTAATTACGACTTTATTATACTAAAGTTATAAATACATAATTTTTAAAAAGTTAGCTTAATAGAACAAAATAACATAATACATACATAACTAATATGTCTCAAAATCAAGATCCTATGGCTCAGATCGCTGAGCTTATCGAAAATAAATCAAATATCAAGCAGCATACCTACAGGCAGCTTTGTGAAACATTTAAGCAGTTAAAACAAGAAGCCAAATCTGTAGTCGAAAGAATTAACGCTCAGATTAAGAATAAGGATAAGGATATAAGTGTCAAAGTCATCAATGTCAATGATCGAGAGTTTCATGTAAAAATGGCCGGAGATCTTTTGGTATTTCTTATGCACACCAATATTGTCACTTTAGATGAGAAGCATGGGTTCAATAAGAGTGATTATGTGGCAGAAAACCCTATAAGAAAATACCTGGGGCAGATAAATATTTATAATTTCATGGCCGACTCGGTTACATACAATCGACTAAACGACCCTGGCTATTTAGTGGCTAGATTTTCATTGAATTTTGAGAAACGCTTTTTGGTAGAAGGAAAAAGACGGCTAAATTTCATGTTTGATACAGTGTCTGGTGCACCTGTAACAAACACCGATTTGAGCATCATTATTCAACTTGCATTAGCTCAGACAATTGAGACAGACCTGGTCACCAGGCCTTTCCCGGAGATACAAAGAATTACACTAAATGAAAAGGTTATGCGTACGCAGGCCATGGGCGGGGGCTATAAAATAGGGTTTCAAATGAATGAAAATCAAAAAGTAGAATAACGGGGCTGAATATTGATTAAAGCTTCTTTATAGTACTCTTAATAAGTTATATTTGCTTACTTAAAAATATGTTGAAAAACATTTTAATCATATTACTGGTTGGTTGTTTTGCATTAAGTTGTGCTTCAACCAATAAAAACAAAAGGGCTGGTCAGCTAAAAAAAGGTAAGGCCATTCCTTGTCCACAAAAAGATTGCTAGCGGAATGAAAAAAATTGTCATAGCTATAGATGGGTACTCGGCATGCGGGAAAAGTTCAACAGCTAAGGCATTAGCAAAAATACTGGGTTACACTTATATAGATACCGGGGCCATGTACAGGGCTGTCACGCTCTACTTTCACAATCACCATATAAGGTTAACCAATGACCGAGAGGTAGAAAAGGCCCTTGATAACATCGATATAGACTTTGTGCTGAATGAAAAGACAGGTGAGTCAGATACTTTTCTCAATAACCTCAATGTTGAGAATGAAATAAGGAAAATGTATGTCTCAGATCGTGTAAGTGAAGTAAGTAGTATAAAGCAAGTGAGGGATGCAATGGTTGCTCAACAGAGAAAACTGGGTAAGAAGAAAGGTGTGGTGATGGACGGTCGTGATATTGGTACTGTTGTTTTTCCAGACGCAGAGCTTAAGATTTTTATGCAGGCTGATATTTATGTAAGAGCTGGCAGAAGACAGGAAGAGTTATTGGAAAAGAAACAGCTGGTAGATTTAAATGAAATTATTCAGAATCTGCAAAAAAGAGACCATCTGGATACTACCCGT
>NZ_SMMD01000053.1 GCF_009711475.1 Fulvivirga aurantia | reverse complement strand
TACCATTCAACGATATTTCAGAAAATGCTCGCTTGTGGATCTATCAGGCTGATAGAAAGCTTTCTAACGAGGAGGTAGCACTGACGAACAAAGAACTCATTCAGTTTATGGAAAGCTGGGCTGCACATGGTGCGGCATTACAGGCATCTTATAAAATATTTCATAGTCAGTTTGTTGTGATTGCGGTCGATGAAGCAGCTAACATGGCCACTGGCTGTTCTATTGATAGCTCAGTGCATAAAATGCAGGATTTATCAACAAAGCTAGGGGTTGATTTCTTTGACCGTACCAAGATTGCCTTTATATTTAATGAT
>NZ_SMMD01000244.1 GCF_009711475.1 Fulvivirga aurantia | reverse complement strand
AGGACATAGCCTATATACATTTTTTAAAAGGTACGGCAGCCTATGGTGCAGCTAGACTTGATGACGCACTGTACAATTTAAATATAGCAGATTCGCTCAATTATAACTCAGATAGTACTTTTCTCAAATTGGGACTGTTATATACTTTCGGTTTCAAAAACTATTTCGAGGGAGAAAGAATGTTTGATACGCTAATCTCAAAAGAAGTTGTACCAGAAACCACTTGGTTTGGTAAGGCCTGGTGTCAACAGGAATTAAATAAACATAGAGGTGCAGTTTCTTCGTTTTCTCAGGTAATAGAACATAACCCTAACCATACATTGGCATATTATCACAGAGCCAATAACTACTTAAATTTAAATGACTCAATAAGGGCCTGCTCCGATTATAAAAAGGCTGCAGATATGGGTTTGATTCGTGCGCGACAATTGCATGATTTGCTATGTGTAAAAGCAGACACGCTCACAATAGAATGAATAAAAAAAGGCTCGGGAACCACCCCGAGCCTAACCACGAAAAAACCCCGATTTACCACTTAGTTATTCACCAGTAGTTTCATAGATGCGGTGATTGCACTTTTCACGTATTACATCGTAGGCTTTCAAATCGCCTAACTCACCCGCTTTACTTAAATCAAGACAACCTTGCTGTACCTGACCAAAATCAAGTCTTAAGGTTCCTCTTAAGAAATAAGCATCAATATTTTGAGGATTTAACTCCAATATTTTAGAACAGTCGGCAATAGCATCCTGATAAGCTTCAAGCTTGTGCTTAGCCTGTCCTCTTTTGTAATATGCATCCAGATTATCATTGTCAAGCTCGATGGTAGATGTAAAATCTGCTATCGCACCATAATAATCCTGAAGTTCAAATTTGATTATACCTCTCGCATAAAAAGCTTCAGGAAACTTGCCATTCTTTTGAATTGAGATGTTATAATCTCTCATGGCTCCATGGATATCATCAAAGCTTTCTTTGATTTTACCTCGTAAATAATAAGCCTGGTATTGGTTGTCATCAGCATCAATCGCTTTGTTTAAATTGATGATGGCTTCCATATACTGACGCTGCTCATAAAGTGCTTTTCCCTTTTCGATATATACACTTGCGTTTTGCGCAAATGATGAAGAAAAAGCGGCAGTCGCAAAAAATAGTATGATCGGTAGTTTTTTCATTTGGTAATTCGTTTTGCCACACCAATTACCAAAAGAATGCCGAACTCGACTAAAACATCAAAATCACTTGTAT
>NZ_SMMD01000674.1 GCF_009711475.1 Fulvivirga aurantia | reverse complement strand
ATTTTACTCAAAGGGGTAACAGATAGATTTAAGCTCTCATATTTTGAGGATAATATAAAAGAAGGCCGATTCATTGAATTTCCGGAAGAAGGCTACGCCCGAGAGGTAGTCATCAGTAGAAGTATTGCCGATAAGCTCAAAATAAAGCTCAACGAAGATATAGTAGTACATTTCTTCATGAAGCCTCCACGGGTGAGAAAACTAAAAGTAGTAGGCATTTACGAAACCAACCTTTCTGAATATTACGATGACAAGTTTATCATAGGAGACATGGCCATGATCCAACACTTAAATGGATGGGCAGATGAGATTGCCGGAGGCATGGAAGTATACATCAAAGACATCGATAAGATCGATGCGGCAGAAGAAAAGCTTGATGAAATATTGGAATATGACCTTTTCGTAGAAAAAGTAAAAGACAAATACATACAGGTGTTTGACTGGCTGATGTTGATAAGCCGCCAGGTAAACATCTTCTTAGGCATCATCCTATTTGTGGTCTGCGTCAATATGATTTCCATCATATTAATTCTCATCATGGAGCGCACACAGATGGTCGGACTGCTTAAATCTCTGGGGGCAACTCACAGACAAATAAGACGCATATTTACTTACAGTGGTATGCAACTTATAGCCAAGGGTTTATTGCTGGGCAACTCTTTAGGTATCGGCATATGCGCCCTCCAGTATTACTTTCAGATCATACCACTTAACCCCAGAGACTATTACATGAGCTATGTACCTATTGGCTGGGATTGGGCCGTTATTGTCGCACTTAATGTCGTAACATTCGTAGTGGTTTCAATGATAATTCTTATTCCGGGTACTGTGGTAACGAGAATCAATCCAATCAAAACAATAAAGTTTGACTAAATCAGCGCGCAAAGCTGAACATTTGCCTGTTCGTTATTGAACAAAAATTCTCTTCAAAACCTTAATTTATACTGATAAGGCTCGGTATGTCGTTTGGTACATATATTGAATTGTAGATTTCCAATTTACACGGTACCATGGTTTCAAAACTCAAGCAATTTTTCTGGATCTGCTCTGGAGCAGATATCGCAACGTTAAAGCAATGTCCTTCAGAGTCTACCAAATATGCAGGCATAGGTGCTACGATATTCTTTACAGGACTTTTTGCAGCTCTAGCCGCAGCCTATGCCCTATTTACCGTGTTTGACAATATCTATGCAGCCTCTGTCTTTGGTTTGCTGTGGGGGCTCATGATTTTCAACCTCGATCGCTATATTGTTTCCAGTATGAGAAAACGGGGTGATTTTAAGAAGGAATTATTGATGGCTACACCACGTCTTCTTCTTGCTATCATTATTTCAATTGTGATTGCAAAACCCCTGGAGCTCAAAATCTTTGAAAAAGAAATAAATGGTGAGCTATCGCTCATGCAACAAGAAGACCTCAACAGAAAGTCTCAAGAAGTAAAAGGATTCTACACCAACGACATAACTCAACTTGATCTGGAGGTAGAACGGCTAAAATCAGAAATTCTAACCAAGGAAGAAGAAAGAAATAGCCTTCAACAACTAGCCAGAGAAGAGGCTGATGGCACCGGAGGCACAGGACAGAGAAATGCCGGACCGATTTATAGGATTAAGAAAGCTGATGCAGAAAGAGCCAACGAAGAATTGACAGCCCTAAAAACTGAAAACCAGCGTTTAATTGATCAAAAATTAAAGCAACAGGATAGTCTAAATGCTGTGATGGCATCAGCCCTATTAGAGATCGAGCAAATAAAACTTGGAGGGATGGCCTCACGACTAGAGGCCCTTTCTCGTCTCGAAAAATCGAGCGATGCCATCTGCTGGGCAAGTTTGTTTATCATGATTTTGTTTATTGCTGTAGAATGTGCCCCGGTCTTGGTGAAGCTAATGTCTCCAGAAGGACCTTACGATCAACTGATACGCGCAGAACACTACGACTATAAAGCGGCTCACCATGAGAAAATGGCTAAAGTAAACACACTAATAAAAAAGCGAAAAAGTAAACTTACCAAAGAGGAACAAGAGTATGTGGAAGATAAACTCAACCTGGAGCTTAACAAAACCTAGACATTGATTTACATCTGCTAAATGATTATATTCATTATAAATCAATAGCTTATGTCTAAAGAATACTCAAACGGTGAAGTTACCGTAGTTTGGAAACCTGATAAATGCGTCCATTCTGGCCTTTGTGTAAAAGGTCTACCTAAGGTTTTTAAACCCAAAGAAAAACCCTGGATAAATCCTGAAGCTGCCTCTACTGAAGAGCTCACAAAACAGATAAAAAAATGTCCGTCAGGGGCACTGTCTTATTATATGAACGAAGGTCATGAAGAACCTAAAACAGATATTAAAATGGAAAATGCCAAAGCACAAGTAATAGAAAACGGGCCGCTTATGGTGAGTGGTGGCATAACGGTTGAGCATGCAGATGGCAAAACCGAGACGAAAAAATCTGTTGCGTTTTGCAGGTGTGGTTACTCAGGCAATAAACCTTACTGCGATGGTTCTCACACTAAGCAAGGATTTAAAGGATAGATTAGGCGGGTATATATTTTTTGAACCAGCTGCCAATTTTGAGCTGGATAACACCAAAAAATGCCTCCTTAAAAATAGATCCGGACATTTTTGATTTACCTCTGGTGCGATCGGTAAACACTATGGGCACTTCTTTAAGCTTAAAACCATATTTCATAGCTGTAAACTTCATCTCAATCTGGAAGGCGTAACCAATAAATCTAATCTGATCTAATGGGATAGTTTGCAAAATGTTTCTTCTAAAACAAACAAAACCTGCTGTGGTGTCATTTATGGGCATACCGGTGATAAATCGCACATATATACTGGCAAAGTAAGACATGATCACACGTCCCATCGGCCAGTTTACCACGTTTACTCCCGATACATAACGTGAACCAATGGCCAGGTCATTGCCCTCTTTTGCGCAAGCTTCATATAGCCTAATGAGATCTTTTGGGTTGTGAGAAAAGTCTGCGTCCATCTCAAAGATAAATTCATATCCCTGATCAAGCGCAAATTTAAATCCCCTGATATATGCCGTACCAAGGCCCAGTTTTCCTTCTCTCTCAATTAGGTGCAGTGTGTTATCTTCTGAAGAATTAGCTTGAATTTCCTTTACGATCGCTCCCGTGCCATCAGGGGAACCATCATCAATCACGAGTATGTCAAACTTTTTAGGCAAACTAAAAACAGCATCGATAATCAATCGGATATTTTCCTTTTCATTATACGTAGGTATAATTACTAAACTGTCGTTCACTCGTTTGTCCTGTTGGTTTTGTCAAAAAAAAGAGAACCCCTAAAATAATAAATAGTTTCAAAAAGCACCCTGCTCAAAATTTGTTTTTGGCAATGATCTATTAATTTTGAAAACTTTTTACTCGTAACCTAAATACGGATTTAGAATGAAATGTGTTTTCCTGGACCGCGATGGCGTGCTCAATAGAGATTATGTAGATTATGTCTATTCTTTAGAAAAGTTAGAAATATTACCCGGCACGGCTGAAGCTATTTCTGCGCTTAAGCGCGCTGGCTATTTAGTGATTGTGATTACTAATCAAAGCGGTATTGCAAAAGGCATCTACACCAGAGAAGATATGCAAAAGGTGCACGATGAGATGCAGAGGGTCTATAAAAACCAAATTGATCACTTTTACTATGCCCCCTGGCACCCAACAGTAAGTGAGAGTCTCACCAGAAAACCCGACTCGCTGATGTTCGAAAAAGCAATTGCAAAGTTTAACATTGACCCTGCTCTTTCATGGATGATTGGTGATAAAGAAAGGGATCTTATACCAGCTAAAAAACTAGGTATAAAAACGATTCAGGTAGATAATGACGATAGCCGTATGGCCGACTATAGAGTGCAATCTTTACCGGACGCTATGGAAGTTATTTTTGGATAAGTTTAAGTGCCTTAAGGGTGAATAACTCCGATTATTAGAAGAATCTCACTAGAAAAAACGAATTCACTTTTAACTGAGTAAGATTCTTCCTACGTCAGAATGACAAAAGACAACATTTGTCGTCTTTTTAACACACTCTTCAAGTTAATACCCCAATAGTTTCAACATCGACTCACTTTCTTGCTCTGTAGCAAAAAGCTTGGTCGATACATTTCCGTTTTCATCTTTATCGATTAGCACGTGCTTAGGCGCTGGTATGAGGCAATGCTGTATACCACCATAGCCACCCAACGACTCCTGGTAGGCTCCTGTATGGAAAAAGCCTATGTATAAATTCTCTTTATCCTGCTCTTCTATAGTAGGTAAGAATACCTCACTACTGTGAGACTCACTGTTATAGTAATCCATACTGTCGCAGGTAAGTCCACCAAGGTTTACTTTGTGGTACATATCATCCCACTTATTGATTGGCAGCATGATGTATTTTTGATTAAGGCCCCATGCATCTGGTAAGTGTGTGATAAACGAGCCATCAATCATGTACCACAGCTCTTTGTCGTTTTGTAGTTTTTGATCCATGATAGAGTAAAGCACAGCACCGCTCTCTCCTACCGTAAAGCTCCCAAACTCAGTAAAGATATTCGGTACCGGTACATTATTTTTACCACAAATCCATTTGATGTTTTCTATAATCTGCTCGATGATATATTTATAGTCAAACTCGAAATGCAATGAGGTTTTTATCGGAAAGCCACCCCCGATATCGATCGTATCTAACTCAGGGCATTCTTTCTTCAACTCACAATACTTAAATATAAATCGGCTCAACTCACTCCAATAATAGGCAGTGTCTCTTATCCCTGTATTAATAAAGAAGTGAAGAAGTTTGAGTTTAGCTTTCTTACTCGGCTTTATCTGATCTCTATATAAGGTGTTGATATCGCTATAACGAATACCCAGACGTGATGTATAAAATTCAAAATTAGGCTCTTCGTCCGCAGCAATTCTGATACCCACATTGTAGCTACCTTTTACATTATCTTCATAATGCTTAAGCTCGTGCAGGTTATCAAGCACAGGCATACAATTTTTGAAGCCATCATTAAGAAGCTCAGTTATATATTGTCTGTATAGTGGCCTTTTAAAACCATTACAAACGATGTTTGTGTTTTTCGAAATTAGCCCTTTATCATAAAGCTTTCTCGCAATCGGAATATCATATGAAGATGAGGTTTCAATATGGATATCATGTTTAAGCGCCTCTTCCAATACAAATGAGAAATGAGAAGATTTTGTGCAATAGCAATAGGTGTAAGAACCATCATAATTATGCTTCTTCATGGCGTCAGCAAACAGCTGCTTGGCATAATTTATATTCTGACCAATCTTTGGCAGGTAGCTAAGTTTAAGAGGTGTTCCATACTGCTCAATAATATCCATTAAAGGTACATCATGGAAATGCAGTTCGTTATCCTGTACTTTAAATTCCGGTTGAGGGAAGTAAAAAGTTTGCTCGATAAGGTCTATGTATTTCTTCATAATTTCGACTTGTAAATAATATGGCGTGC
>NZ_SMMD01000064.1 GCF_009711475.1 Fulvivirga aurantia | reverse complement strand
GTATTGGCCAAATAGCAGCTTAAAGCTAGATGCTCGTATCTCTTCCGTCATCCCGACCTTATGGAGGGACCTTTAATCTCAATATTGACTCTTTACATTGTTCCGGTCTTCATTTTTTTTTATGACACAAAAAACGAAGCAAAAAAGGTCTAGGCTCTGATGAAATGACTGAAATTCTTTTTCATTCCACTAAAATCAATTAAACTCTTCCCTACGGTCATTAAACAAAATTGATTTTTACGCTCCATTTCACGAATTTCAACGCCATTGCATCAAGGCCAATTGATCTGTTTATTAGAAGTAGGTGACGAGTCAGACCACTTAAAGTGGTCAGACGAATAGAACGGTATTGG
>NZ_SMMD01000056.1 GCF_009711475.1 Fulvivirga aurantia | reverse complement strand
TGCGTCATCGGTAGCGCTAGCGAAGAGTCTCTGTAGAGCCGCAAGCCACATGCTTTAAGCTTTTGGAATATTTCCCTCCCGTAGCGTCATCCCTGCGTAGGCAGGGATCTCTTGATTGAAATGAAGATTGTGCACTTATAACGTCATCCCTGCGTAGGCAGGGATCTCCTAAATACAATGAGATTCCTGACTTCCGCTGCGCTTCATCAGGAATGACTAACGAAATTATTTATTACAGCAATAGATTGTGTCAGTCTGAGGCTCTCGAAGCCTGTTTTACTTAATGATAAACCTTTTTAAAACGTCACTCAGAGACATAACTTTTTTCAA
>NZ_SMMD01000440.1 GCF_009711475.1 Fulvivirga aurantia | reverse complement strand
TGAGATGCAAGGTGACGATCGTAGTGTTCATTTTATGTACCAACGCCTTCGCGCCTTTTACATCTCTTGCCTTCAATGTTAAGGGTAATTGATCCCTAAGCTCTTTAATGTTTTCGATGTATAATTTAGTCAACTCTTCCTGAAACTCGACATCGTCACCGGTAATATCGGCAATGGCTTCTTTCATAGAAGGACCTGATGTTTTGTTGGCAGCCTCTCCATTGCTCGATTGGCTGGTTTGCTGGATGGTGACATTTAAGTGTTTCGTTATTTTACCGTATAACTCGTGTGGTGTAAAAGGCTTGGTGATAAAGTCATTCATGCCGACCTTAGCTGCCTTCTTTCTGATTTTAGCCAGAACAGATGCAGTAAGTGCCAGAACAGGTGTTTTGGCTTTTGCATCAGGCAGGGCCCTAATAGCCTCAGTGGCTTCATACCCGTCCATCACAGGCATTTGAAGGTCCATCAGTACCAAATCAAAATTACCGGACTTGACCATCTCCAAGGCATCAGCTCCGTTTTCGGCATGTTCGAAGTCAATGCCCCATTGCTGAAGAAATTTTTTGATAACAAAGAAGTTGATCTTATTGTCTTCTACCACCAGTAAGTTGAAATTATGAGCTGATAGGTCATTAAAAGTCATGGTATGACCACGAGTGATCAAGCTCATATTTTCATTGCCAACAGGAAGTTGCAACTTAAATTCGAATGTAGAGCCTTCATCAACACTGCTGTGCACCTCAATGTCACTTTCCATAAGTTGCAGCAATTTCTTTATGATGGATAAGCCCAAACCACTGCCGCCAAACTTTCTGGTGGTGCTGGCCTCTTCCTGGGTGAACCTTTCGAAAATTTTATCTATGTTCTCCTCTTTGATACCGATACCCGTATCATGAACAGCGATTTTAAACTCTATTTTTTGATCCACAAGCTTTATGAAAGAAGCCGATAGTTTAATAGTGCCTTTTTCTGTAAACTTGATGGCATTGGTTATTAAATTATTAACAACCTGACCGATACGTACCGAGTCTCCTATAAAAACTTCGGGTAGCTTATCATCATATTCAAAATCAAATGTCAGGCCTTTCTCTTCAGACTTGATGATGTTGGTTTGCCTGATGCTATCTAATAAGGTGTATAGGTTGAAGTCGGTTTTCTCAAGCTCAATTTTCCCGGATTCTATTTTATTAAAATCAAGTATGTCATTAATGATCACCAAGAGGTTTTCTCCACTAAACTTCAATAGGCCAAGGTGCCTTGCCTGGTCGTCACGTGGATTTTCTTGTAGCAAAACATGAGTGAGGCCAATAATACCGTTTAGAGGGGTGCGTATCTCATGAGACATGATTGATAGAAAGTCGGCTTTGGCTTCGGAGGCAATCTCGGCCTGTCTCTTTGCTTTTTTAAGCTTTTGCTCGTTTTGGTGCCTTTCTAATACTGAGCCTACCCAGTTGGCTAGAAGTATAATCAAGTCTTCATCATATACATCAAAAGGATTTTTTCTTTTATCTGGGGAAGAGAAATTGATCGTGCCATACTTTTTGTTACCTACCACTATAAAAGCACCTATATAAGACTCAAGGCCAAAATCGTGATAGCAGGGGTGGCCGCTGTAGTCAGATTCACCCATATGGGAGATAGCAGTAACACGGTCATTTCTTAAGGTAAGATCGCAGTATGTGCGGCTTAGGTCAAACTCCTGTTCCTTTTCGAGTTCGAAGGCAGGATTTGAAGTATAAAAATGCTTGATGATATAGGTTTCACCTTCGATTTTACTGATTATGCCCAATGGCAGATGCAAAAACTCAGAAACCACTTTAAGCGCTCTCAACATAAGCTCATCAACTCCCGTTTTAACATCTGAGGCCAGGTTATTTATTAGTTTAAGACCGTTTTCGAATCGTCTGAGTTTATGTTGTTCTTCTCTTTTTGCGGTGATGTTCCTGCCGAAGGCTGAAACTCCTACCACTTCATTATTCTCATCTAATATAGGGTTGAAGTAGTTTTCAAAATAGAGTCTCATATTGAGTATGTTGAACTCCATGATTTCAACAAATCGCTCGCCCTCTTGTGCCCTGAGAAATAGTTTTTTCCAATAGGCTCGGGTTTTAGGTTTAAGCAAATCAAACCGAAGTTTTTCTCCTACTTTAGGTTCCTGCCCCATACCTACAGTGAGAAAGTGCTTTAGTGCCGAGTTGAATATGATAAACCTGAATTCGTTATCGAGTGCCCAAATGGTATCTGTCGTGTTCTCTATAAGAGCTCTGAGGCTCGCTTCACTTTTCCTTACACTTTCCTCAATTTTTTTCTTATCCGTAATATTTCTTGTTGAAGACTGGAACGAAGTAATGTTCCCGTCCTGATCAAAAATAGGCTTGGTATTGGCTTCTACCCAGATGACAGACCCATCTTTACGGATTACCCTAAACTCTAAACGCTCCTTTTTATCTCCCTTTGCGATTAATTCATGCTGAAGAGCCTTGAGCGGTTCTTTATCTTCAGGATGTATGATGTCAAAGGGGTCTGTGCCGATCAGTTCATCAGGTTTATAGCCAAGTAATTCTTCTGATGATGGCGATACAAACTGATAAATTCCGTCAAGGCTATTGATGGCAATAAGATCCTGTGAGTGTTCTGAGATCAGCCTGTACACCTCCTGCTGGTCTTGAAGATCTGATTGAAGGCCTCTTAATTTGGTTATGTTTTGAGCTACAGCGAGAGTACGTACCATCTTTCCATCCTCAAAAAACATTTTAGTCGTTTGGTTG
>NZ_SMMD01000895.1 GCF_009711475.1 Fulvivirga aurantia | reverse complement strand
CAGAAGATACTTCAGAAAATAGTTAAGTATGTTTTAGCTTTGCAAGCTCTTAAGTAAAACAACCCCAATATGGCACTCAAAACATTTGTACTGATAAGTTCTGTAAATAATCTGTCTGACGCACGTTATTGCGCTGGCATGGATGTAGACCTTATAGGTTTTAACATGGAAAAGGAAAGCGACCAGTACATTTCACCGGAAACGTATGCTGAGCTTACAGAGTGGTTATCTGGTGTTGAGTTTGTCGGAGAGTTTGATTCTTATGATCAGGAAAACATTATATCTGCAATAGATGCTTACAAGGCAGAATATATTGAAGTGAAAGATCCTGCAAAAGTAGCAGCTTTAAAGAGTGCAGGTAAAAAGGTAATTCTGCGACAAAACATCGATTCTGTTACAATAGACCCAAATGCAACCTATCTTGTGTTAGAGGGCGGTTCAGAAGAACTGTCTGAAACTCATTTAAACATGATAAAAGATTTAGCCACTAAACATAAGGTCTTAATTGGGTTTGGGATAAATGACAATAATGTAGAAGAACTGATTGAAAAAACAGGAGCACATGGCATTGCCCTTAGAGGTGGTGAAGAAATAAAGCCAGGGTATAAAGATTATGATGAACTCGCGGATATTCTGGAAGCCCTCGAAATTGACGATCTGGCTTAAAAATCATTGATATCTTCCGATTTATCTGATTCAATTTCAGATAATTGATGTAGCTTTGCAGCTTCAAAAAATCACATCTTTATGATAGCTGCACAGAATCTTTCGTTGCAATTTGGCAAACGCGTACTTTTTGATGATGTAAACATTAAGTTTACTCAAGGAAACTGCTATGGCGTAATCGGGGCTAACGGAGCCGGTAAATCCACTTTTCTTAAAATCCTTTCCGGAGAAATCGACCCTAATGGTGGTCAGGTAGCCATTGAGCCAGGCAAACGTATGGCTGTACTCAAGCAAAACCATCACGAATTTGATGAAAATACAGTTTTAGACACTGTTATGATGGGCCACAGTACTTTATGGAAGATCATGAAAGAAAAGGATGCCATCTATGCAAAGCCTGATTTTGATGAGAAGGATGGTGTAAGAGCTTCTGAATTAGAGGCTGAGTTTGCCGAAATGGACGGTTGGAATGCAGAGTCTGATGCTGCAGCCCTATTGAGTGGTTTAGGTATTGTAGAGGCTGATCATTACAAGTTGATGAAGGACCTTAGTGGTACTCAAAAAGTAAGAGTGTTGCTTGCTCAGGCACTTTTTGGAAATCCTGATATTCTCATTCTCGATGAGCCTACCAACGACCTTGATATACACACTGTGTCGTGGTTAGAAGATTTTTTACTTGATTTTAAGAATACGGTAATCGTAGTTTCTCACGACAGACACTTTTTAGATACGGTTTGTACGCATATCGTAGATATAGATTTTAAGCAAGTGAAACTGTTTACCGGTAACTATTCTTTCTGGTACGAGTCAAGTCAGTTGGCTTTATCACAGAGAAGTTCAGCCAACAAGAAGGCCGAAGAGAAAAAGAAAGAATTACAGGAGTTTATTGCCAGATTTAGTGCTAATGCCTCAAAATCAAAGCAAGCGACTAGTAGAAGAAAGCTTCTCGATAAGATTAATGTCGAAGATATACAGCCTTCATCAAGAAGGTATCCTGCCATTATTTTTCAGCAATCCAGACCTGCTGGAGATCAAATACTGGAGGCATCGGGTCTTACAAAAACTGTTGATGGAAGGACTTTATTCCAGGACCTCGATTTCTTTGTAAATAAAGGCGATAAAATTGCTTTTGTAGGTAAAGACAGTACAGCTATTACTGCATTATTTCAGATATTAATGGGTGAAGCTGAGGCCGATGCCGGAACCTTTAAGTTTGGTCAAACTATTACCACAGCTTATCTGCCAAACGAAAATAGTGCATACTTTGAGTCTGGTGACAACCTGATTGATTGGTTAAGGCAATATACTGAAGGAGAGAAAGACGAGGTTTATATCCGTGGTTTCCTTGGTAAAATGCTTTTCTCCGGTGAAGAAACTTTTAAGAAATGTAACGTACTATCAGGGGGAGAAAAAGTAAGGTGCATGGTTTCAAGAATGATGCTTCAGCAAGCTAATCTTTTGATATTAGACGAGCCTACCAACCACTTAGACCTGGAGTCAATTACTGCCTTTAATAATGGTCTTAAAGATTTTCCTGGTACTGTATTGTTCACGTCTCATGACCATACGTTTACAGAAACTATAGCGAATAGAATTATAGAAATAGGACCAAACGGATATATGGATAAGCTGTGTACTTATGATGAGTATATCAGCAATGAAAAATACGCAGAGGAGCGAGAAGCCTTATATGCGGAAAAGGTTTAAGTTACTTTACTTAAGTTAAAAAAGGGGTTGTTGCACTGTGACAACCCTTTTTTTATGCTTCATCTCTCCTATTTTTTTCAAGTCGCTCCTTTTTCTTAAACCACCCGCCCACAGAATCCCCTACATTTTTGGCCGTTTTACCAATGGTATCAACACTAGATTTTACTGTATTTCGACCGGCATCTTTCATGGCTTGCATTACACTTTTTACTACTTTTCCCGATGATTCCACAACGAGTGTTTTAAGTAAACCACTTGCTTCAACAAAGGCATTTTTCCTCAGTTTTCTTTTGTCAATATCCGGATTAAGTGCGCCACAGTAGTTTTGTGTAATAATGCCGACTCTCAAAGTAAGAAAAGCATTGGTAGACCCTTCCAATAGAGAGTCTGTGATGATATGTGCTGCATGACCAACAACTGGTATCGATCGCCCCGGACTCTTTAAAAGTGCATTAATTACGGGTTCTACCTGGCGACTGATATCTATGTCCTCGATTTCTGAAGCTACCAATCCGGCAGCGGCCACATTTCCATACAGCCTCAACATATCTTTAACCGTGGGGCGTTGCCAGTAAATATGTGCTACTTTCCAGACCATTCTACTTTGGGTAATGAGCACAGTAAGCGCATCAAGTTTACCGTTTTGAGAAATAGCAGTTGTGAGAAAAACAGAAGTAGCCGTTTGTTTTATGACCTGTTGTGCTTCCTTGTCCAGAATGGCCAGTGCTTTTTCCAGGTCTTCTGGTTGGTGCACATTTAGAGAAGCTTTTTTAAT
This sequence comes from Fulvivirga aurantia, assembly GCF_009711475.1. Classification (GTDB taxonomy): domain Bacteria; phylum Bacteroidota; class Bacteroidia; order Cytophagales; family Cyclobacteriaceae; genus Fulvivirga; species Fulvivirga aurantia. The sequence goes on along the minus strand of NZ_SMMD01000895.1, from coordinate 11,239 downwards.
TCTTTTGTTTTTACTTAACCGTTGTAAAAGCTTCTTTTTATAAACATCGGGCCGCTCTTCATAAGAAATAGATGAGGGCAATTTCAAAATCAAAACGAATGGCAAAGAGAATAATATAAATACGGTAAGCGTCAATAAGCTGGTAACCGTAATAGCTAACCACTCATTTATAGTGCTCAAATTTGCATAAAGTGCAATCAGTTGGTTTGCGGCAAATAGTAAGAATATTAATAAAAGGCCTACAGCCAATGGTAAACCAATGCGTTTGATATATCGAGTCATATTACTATGACATCAGTTCTGAGTTAATAGTTACAGAAAAACATTCATTTCTTCTGTTTAAGCAGATCTCTTATTTCAGCCAGAAGTTGTATGTCCTTTGGTGTTGGTACAGATTCTTCTTTTTCGTCTTCAGCCTTTCTGCGCAGCGTATTTATAAATCTAAGGACTAAAAATATAGACAGGGTAATTATGAGAAAGTCTAGAATAGTAGTCGCAAACTGCCCGTAACTGATGGCTACTTCTTCTTGTAAAACCTTGCCAGCATCACCTATTTCTGCGTCTCTAAGTACCAGTTTATACTGAGAAAAACCTTTACCACCCCATAACAGTCCAAATGGCGGCATGATGACATCATTTACCAGGCTGGTTACAATTTTATTGAATGCAGTACCGATTACCACACCAATGGCAAGATCAACTACGCTACCGCGTACGGCAAATTCCTTAAACTCTTTATAGAGATTTTTCATAGACTAAAGAACCAATTAACAGATTTACAATACTATCCTTTATCTGCAAACAATTCTTCGAGCTTTTCTTCTAACTCTTTCCCTCTTAAATTTTTGGCAATGATTACACCCTCAGGATCCAGGAGCACTGCGAAAGGAATGGCTTTGATATTATAAATCTCCGCAGCTTTACTATTCCAAAATTTCAGGTCAGATACCTGTGTCCAGTGTAAGTTATCTTCTTCTATGGCCTGTAGCCAATCAGATTTTCTTCTGTCGAGAGATACGCCATATACTTCAAAGCCCTGCTCGTTATATTTATCATACATTCGTACCACGTTAGGATTCTCCATACGACATGGCTTGCACCATTTGGCCCAAAAATCAACCAACACATAATTTCCTCTAAGTGAAGAAAGTCTCACGGTGTCTCCTTCAGGGTTAGGTAAAGCAATATCCGGGGCAACCTGCCCTACGGCTAACTTGGCCATTTGCTCTACCTCTGCCACAAACTCTTTGGCTTGAGGTGCGTTAGGCATTTCTTCTCTCAGCACAGCGGCATAATCTTTATAGACTTCATAGTTTTTGTCTTTATCAAGGATTCTACCATTTCTTAGGATCTCAACTACACCAAGAGATGCTCCTGTGCTATCGATCATGGCAATAAGATCTTGCTTTACTTGCTGGTCTAACTTTAAATAAGCTTTTCGGAGAGAATCCATGGCTTGTTGATCTCCGGCAGCACTAGCTTCACCAAATTTTTGGTTGATCTGCTGAACGGCTTCCGATGTTTGTAGATCCTGCATCAACTGCTGTGCTTGCTCGATAAAAGCATGGTCTCTGGATCCTGATACTTTTACAAATCCGTTACGTGCATTTCCGTCAACATTTACCTGCACATCATCTCTATCCAGAATCAATGCAACCTGCTGTTTTCCATAAAAATTGAGGCGATAATAACCTGGCGTGTCAATCGACACTTTTTCTGAGAAAGTGTAATCTTCATTCACAGCTATAGTATCCATAGCTATGGGCTGATTACCCTGAAACTTCTCGAGTATTACTAGTCCTTTTTGTGGGTAACCTACTGTACCTGAAAGAGTTATTTCATTTTCGCCTTGAGTTTGTTTTTTAGAATTACTACAACCAACAAATGCCAGACAAAGCGCTATTACTAGTAGATTTCTCATAATGTTATTTAAGTTTTTCTCTTAAAAGTTGATTAGCAAGTTGTGGATCAGCTTTTCCTTCACTTTTATTCATTACCTGACCCATAAACATTCCTATCAGTCCTTTTTTACCTTTACGGTACTCTTCAACTTTCTTTTCATTTTCGGCAATGACTTCATCAATAATTAAACCAATAGAGTTTTCATTGCTGTCTTGCACTAAGTTGAGCTTTTCGGCCAATTTTAGCGCAGAATCTTCATTATTTTTCAGCATTTCAGGGAATAATTGCTGAGATGCTGCGCTGTGACTTACTTTGTTTGAATCCACTAATTCTATTATCTCGGCAAGCTGCTGTGGATGTAACGGAAAATCTATCATGTTTATTCCCTGCTCGTTGAGCACAGATTTTACCGGGCCCATGAGCCAGTTTGAAGCAGCTTTGTAATTATTAGTGTTTTTACAAAGCTGTTGAAAGTAAGTCGCTATTTCTTTAGAGTCAGTTAATATCTGGGCATCATATGCTGGTAGATCATAATCCTTGATAAACGCCTCATAAAGCTCTCTTGGCAATGCTGGCATTGTAGCCTCAATTTGCGCCAGCCACTCTTCTGAAACATGAACAGGGCTTAAATCTGGATCAGGAAAATAACGATAGTCGTTTAACTCCTCCTTCGTACGCATGCCCGATGTGGTGCCAGTGGCAACGTCAAAAGTTCTTGTTTCGGAGAGAATCTCCTCCCCTGCCTCCAAAGCGGTAATTTGCCTTTCAATTTCATGCTCAATGGCATGTTGAAGGTTTCTCATGGAGTTCATGTTTTTAACTTCCACCTTCTTGCCATATTCTTTTGCGTCTTTAAGCATGACTGAGATGTTGGCATCACAACGCAATGACCCTTCTTCCATGTTACCATCGCAGATATCAAGGTACTTAACCAGTTTTCTTACTTCATTAAGAAATGAATGTGCCTCATCAGAAGACCTGAGGTCGGGCTCAGTAACAATTTCAATTAACGGCACCCCAGCTCTATTGAAATCAACCAGCGTATCGGTTTCTTCTGGAAGATGAATAGACTTTCCTGCATCTTCTTCAATATGTATTCTATTGAGCCTTATTTCTCGCTCTTCACCATTTCTTGGTGAAACCCAAACCTTACCACCCACACAAATTGGTGTTCTGTCCTGAGTGATTTGATAGCCTTTTGGTAAATCTGGATAGAAATAGTTTTTACGATCAAAAATCATCTCTCTTGAGATTTCTGACCGACAGGCCAGCCCCATTTTTATGGCATACTCTACTACCTTCTTATTCAATTTAGGTAATGTACCTGGGTGACCAAGTGTAATCACACTTATATTGGTGTTTGGAGAATTTCCAAAGTTGGTAGCATCGCTATTGTATATCTTGGTAGAGGTGGCAAGCTGGGCATGCACTTCTAACCCAATAACAACAGTATATTTATCCCTGATCGATTTATCCATGTTGGTCTCCTACTTATCTTCTATCAAATTTTTTAGCTGTGTTGAGACTACTGGGAGTTTTCGTCTGTATGATTAAACTATTTTCTTGGCATCTTCTACTACCTGAGGCAGCCCACTGATATCTTTACCTCCGGCTGTAGCGAAAAATGGCTGTCCACCTCCGCCACCTTTAATGTTTTTAGCCAAATCTCTGATGATGTTTCCGGCATTTAAACTCTTGTCTTTTACCAGGTTATCAGAAATAGCCACTGCGATTTGCGGCTTACCATCAATATTGGCAGCTAAAACCATAAATAAATCATCCACTTCCTTTCTTAAATCAAAAGCAAGCTGTTTGAGAGTGTCGGCTGCAGGTAATTCCACCTGAGAGATGATTTTATTAATGCCATTTTCATTTTCAGCATTAGCGATAAGGTCTTTTTTAATATCCATAGCCTGGGCAGCTTTGGCTTTATTCAACTCCTTGTCAAGCTTATCTTTTTGGTCTAGCAGACTTTTGATAGCAGCTTTTACATCTTTAGGAGCTTTAAGTAATGCTTTAATCTCTTCAATTAGATCCTCCTGAGCAGTTACATATTTTTCAGCTTCTTCGGCTGTTATGGCTTCGATTCTTCGTACTCCGGCAGCTACAGAACCTTCAGAAGTAATTTTAAAAAGACCAATATTACCAGTGGCTTTTACATGAGTACCGCCACACAATTCAACAGAGTATTCAGGGTCGAAGGTGATCACACGAACGCTATCACCATATTTTTCACCAAACAGAGCCATCGCTCCCATCTTTTTCGCTTCAGCAAGAGGAATGTTTCGTTTTTCATCCAAAGCGATATTCTCCCTTACTTTCTCATTTACAAGTTTTTCAACTTTAGCAATTTCCTCATCGGTCATCGCCTGAAAATGTGAAAAATCGAAACGAAGCACTTTTTCATTTACCAAAGATCCCTTCTGCTCAACATGATCTCCAAGTACCTGACGAAGAGCTGCGTGCAATAAATGTGTTGCACTATGGTTATTCATGGTTAGCTTTCGCTTTGAGGTATTAACCACAGCCTTAAAAGTAGCCGATAAGTTTTCCGGCAGTTTGTTTACCAAATGAACAATCAGTTCGTTTTCTCTTTTGGTATCTAACACACTGATTTTTTCCTCACTACTGTCGAGGTAGCCGGTATCACCTACTTGTCCACCGCTTTCTGCGTAAAAAGGAGTTTGATCTAAGACAACCTGGAATATTTCCTTTCCTTTTTGCTTGAGTTTTCTATATCTGAGTATGTGACTTTCAGTCTCAAGCTGATCGTAACCTAAAAACTTTACATTTTCACCTGCTTTTACTACTTCCCAATCTCCTGTCTCTTTGGCTGCATCTGCTTTAGAGCGTGATTTTTGTTTTTCCATCTGAGAGATAAAACCTCTCTCATCGATACTTAAACCATTTTCTCTCGCTATTAATGATGTAAGATCGAAAGGAAAACCATAGGTGTCGTATAATTCGAAAGCAATTTTACCGTCCACTACTTTTTCACCAGAGGCTTCAAGTTCCTGTTTCACAACATCTAGTTTTTTAAGACCATTTTCCAATGTTCTTAAGAAAGAAACCTCTTCCTGCTCAATTACTTTCATCACAAAGTCTTCCTGAGCTTTAAGCTCCGGAAATACATCGTCAAACTGCTTTGTAAGGATAGGTACCAGTTGGTAAATAAATGGTTCTTTTATATCTAAGAATGTGAAAGCATAGCGCACAGCCCGTCTTAAGATTCTACGAATTACATAACCAGCACCGGTATTTGAAGGTAGCTGTCCGTCTGTGATGGCAAAAGAAATGGCCCTTACGTGATCAGAAATTACACGCATGGCGATGTCTATACTCTCTTCTTTGCCATAGGTTTTATTTGCCTTGTCAGCTATAAAATCAATAAGCGGTGTAAAAACATCGGTTTCGTAATTCGACTTCTTGCCCTGAATGGCCATACAGAGTCTTTCAAAGCCCATACCGGTATCTACGTGCTTAGCAGGCAGATTTTTGAGTTCACCATTGGCCTGGCGGTTAAACTCCATAAATACAAGGTTCCATACCTCTACAACCAATGGGTGATCTTCATTGACCAACTCTTTTCCGGGCTGTTTTTTGATTTCGTCTTCAGACCTTAAGTCGATGTGAATCTCCGAACAAGGCCCACATGGGCCGGTGTCGCCCATTTCCCAGAAGTTATCTTTCTTTGAACCATAAAGTATTCTTGACTCATCGATGATGCCTTTCCAATAATCAAAGGCCTCCTGGTCGACATCCAGTTTATCACCTTCATCGCCACCAAAAACAGTTACATACAACCTTTCTTTAGGCAATTTATAAACGTCAGTTAGTAGCTCCCAAGCCCACTCAATCGCTTCCTTCTTGAAATAATCACCGAAAGACCAGTTGCCGAGCATTTCGAAAAGGGTATGGTGGTAAGTGTCCAGTCCTACCTCTTCTAAGTCGTTGTGTTTCCCTGAAACGCGCAAGCACTTTTGAGTATCGGCAACACGAGCATTTGTAATCGTTTTGTTACCTAAAAAGTAATCTTTAAACTGGTTCATACCTGCGTTTGTAAACATGAGCGTTGGATCATCTTTATTTACAAGCGGTGCAGATGGTACAATTTTGTGTTGCTTATCGCTGAAAAACTCTAAAAACTTGTTTCTAATCGACCTAGAATCCATTTATTCTTAAAAAATTTGGTAAATTTGCGCCTTATCGTGGTTTTTAATGAAAAAATGATATATTGCAATCAGTTGATGTTCGCAATATTTTTATTTTTTCAACTAAAGAGCACAAAAATAGAAGTTTTTAGCTTAGTTAATTAATGGCGCGAATAAAATATTACTATAACACAGATACCTGCCAATACGAGCGCGCAAAGGTTACTACATCGGATGTTTTTCTCAATCTGATGGGCTTTTTGTCAGTTGCGCTGGTTTTCGCCATAGCTATTCTTTTAGTTTATAATACCTATTTCGAATCTCCTCAGGAGGTACAGCTTAAGAAAGAAAATAAGGAATTGAAAAATCATTACACGACCTTGCAAAAGGAAATGGATGAGGTTAATGATGTAATTGATGCACTTGAGGATAGAGATAATAATATCTATCGCAAAATCTATGAGGCTGAGCCATTGCCAGAAGAGATAAGACAAGCCGGTAGTGGTGGTGCAGAACTTTACAAGCGAATCATGGATGATGGTATGGCCGATAAGCAATTGGTTCGCAATACTTACAAGAGAATTGATAAGCTTAAGAAAAAAGCGAGAATACAAAATCAATCTTTCGATCAAATTATGTCTCTGGCCAAAGCCAAAGATGGTTTACTCTCCTCTCTCCCAGCTATTCAGCCTATTGATAATCCAGATTTAACAAGACTTTCATCCGGTTACGGTATGAGAATTAACCCTTTCCACAAAGGGCGTGTTAAACATGAAGGAGTTGATTTTGCTGCACCTCGTGGCACACCAGTTTATGCTACTGGTAATGGCGAAGTTACCTTTACAAAAGACAATAGTACCCTAGAGACGGGTTATGGAAATTATATAGAAATCGACCACGGTTTTGGCTATGTGACCAAATATGCGCATCTTGACGGTTTGAATGTGAAAAAGGGCGATCTGGTTACCAGAGGGCAAGTTATCGGATATGTAGGTAGCAGCGGTGGGTCGGTTGCACCACATGTACATTACGAAATTATAAAAGACCAAAAGAAAATAGACCCAATTAATTTTTTAATACAAAGAATAAACGACCACGAGTACAACCAACTGGTGAATTTAGCAACCAGAGAGAATCAATCACTAGATTGATCATTTTTTAAACTAAAGACCAACTACGAAAAAAACCGATGGCTAAAATCAGATATTACTATAATACAGAAACCTGTAAATATGAGCCGATCAAGGCGACAGGTAAAGCTGTATTCCTGAATATTCTGGGGTTTTTGTCTGTATCACTAATTCTGGCTCTAGGCCTGATTTATGTTTATAGAAGTAATTTTACCCCGATTAAAGAATCACGCCTTTTAGCAGAAAACCATGACCTTAAGGTAGAATGGGAGATCTTAAAAGAAAAGCTAGAGAACGCTTATGGAAGTGCAGGTGAACTTCAGTATAAAGACGATAATATATATCGTGTGATATTGGATGCCGACCCAATCCCTAGTACAGTAAGAGAAGGTGGTGTAGGTGGTCACGATAAGTACGAAGACCTGATGAGTCTGGAAGAAAACCAGCTGGTAATTGATGCTTATAAGGGCCTCGATAACCTGAAAAAGAAATTGTACATACAAAGTAAGTCCTATGATGAAATTTCTTCATTACTTACTGAAAAAGAAAAGATGTGGGCAGCTCGTCCTGCTATACAGCCTATCAATAACACGGAGCTAAAAAGAATAGCCGGTGGATTTAATCCTAAGCGCTTTCACCCTATCTTAAAGAAAATACATCCTCATGAGGGGATTGATTTCTCAGCAGATACAGGTACACCAATTTATGCTACAGGTGATGGTATCGTAACGGCCAGGTATTTATCTACAAGTTATGGAAATGTGGTTTTCATCAATCACGGATATGGATACCAGACGGTTTATGCTCATATGAGTAAGTTTAATATTAAACGAGGCGAGACCGTTAAACGTGGACAAATCATAGGTTATGTAGGAAATACAGGAAGATCTCAGGGTCCTCACCTGCACTATGAAGTGCTGTATAACTATAAGGCCATCAATCCAATCAATTTCTTTCAAAGAGACCTTGATAATGAAGAATACGAGAAGTTGATCAAGATATCTGAAAATGCCAAAATCATTTTAGACTAAAGAATCTTGGTATAGACATAGTGAAAGTTCTAGGTTGTCTGCAAAGACAGCCTTTTTTTATGCCATAATTCTGATACTACAACAAAATCTTACATGAAGTAGACTGTTATGATTTATGCGAACGATTGTGAAAACGTTTGCGGTATCCTTTTCAGTGGTATACTTACTTTTCGTCAAAATAACGGGTTTTAGTGGTTTATTTTAGGTATTACTAAAACCTAAACCTTAAACCTATTATGAAAAATACCAATCTGTACTTATTTGTACTCTTATTTATTATGGCGAGTTGTGCAGAAGACACAATGGAGCCTGTCAATCAGACTGAAGATGTAACTTCTGGCGATTATTTGCAGAAAGAATCGCAATCGAATGCAAAAGCCCCTGGGCCAGGCGGTGGGGTGATGATGCAAGCTTTTTATTGGGATGTGCCAGCCGGAGGGACCTGGTACAATACTGTAAAGAGTAAAATAGCCGCTTGGGATGCTGCAGGCATTTCAGCCATTTGGCTCCCTCCTGTCTCAAAGGCACAAAATGGCCCTTTTTCTATGGGCTATGATCCGGCAGATTATTTTGATTTTGGCGAATACAACCAGCATGGATCTATAGAAACGAGATTTGGTTCTAAGATAGAATTGCAAAGTTTGATTAATCAAGCTCATAACTATAATATTGATGTATATGCTGATATTGTGCTAAATCATAATAGCGGTGGTGACCTTGAAAGTAATCCATACACAGGCACCAATACATATACGGATTTCAATCCGGCTTCAGGTAAATTTTATAGATCAGCTGGCGACTTTCACCCCAACAACTATGTGAATAATGACGAAGGTGTATTTGGAGGCTTTCCTGATCTAAGTCACTCTGTGCCTTATGTCCAGGACTGGTTGTGGAAACGAAGTGATGGAGTAGGTAAATATTATAAAAACACGATTGGTTTCGATGGCTGGAGATTTGATTATGTGAAAGGCTTCGGTGGCTGGGTCGTGAAAGAGTGGCAAAATAATGTCGGTGGCTTTGCTGTAGGCGAATATTGGGATGGAAATGCACAACTTTTGCAGGATTGGGTGAATAGCACCAACCGAACTTCTTCGGCTTTTGATTTCGCATGCTATTATAAAATGGATGAGGCTTTTGATGGTAACGACATGACTAAGTTAAACGGAGACATGCTCTGGAAACGTGATGCCTCAAAGGCAGTGACCTTCGTGGCTAATCATGATACTGATATAATCTGGGACAAAATGCTCGCTTATGCTTATATCATGACCCATGAAGGCTACCCTACCGTATTTTACCGTGACTATGAAGAATGGTTAGATAAAGATAAACTTAATAACCTGATCTGGATACATAGAAATAAAGCTACTGGTAATACTTCGATTTTATACACTGACAATGATGAGTATGTTGCCAGAAGAAATGGCTCACCAGGACTTGTAGTTTATTTGAATGACTCAGACAGTTGGAAAGAGCGTTGGGTAGAAACCAATTGGAGTAGCACCCGCATTAAAGACTATTCTGGTAATTCAAGCTGGGAGCCCGTAACACAGAGTGGTCGATGGGTCAAAATTCAGGCACCACCACATAGCTATTCAATCTGGTCTCCTAAATAGAAAGAACTTCATTTTGTTTTGTTTAGCCTCTGTTTGATGAAAACAGGGGCTTTTTAAGTTATTCAAGCTTATTGATTATAGCTCCCTTTTTCATTTTTTGTCTTGACACAAAAAACGAAACAAAAAAAGTCAAGACTGTGAGGCAATAAGCTAAAATTTATTCTAAAGCCTAAAATTCAAAAACTCATCACGCTTTAGCGTGATTCAAACATTTGAATTTTTACGAGCTTAAGCATAAATTTATTAACGCAATTCCCTCAAGGTCGTTCCTAGCAAGGTCCTTACTTCAAGCATGGTCGTAGTTCTAGAGCCATTCTGGTTGTATTAGGATTCTGATTGATTGCAGAACCATGGACAAGATAGGGTGAAAAAATTAGAGCCTCACCGTAATCAGGATTTGGTCTGATGGCTTTAAGAGGCCTGGGTCCTTCAACAATACCCGGTACGTTATAAGTCAGCCCCTGAATTTTTGCTCCTCGTTTTTCGGTTCTTAAAACCTGTGATTCATTCCACGTGTGACTACCGGGTATAACTGGCAACGATGACTGCTCATTACAACCTGCAATGGGGATCCACAGATTGATGGTGTCTTTGTAGAAGTCTAAATAAGCATCTCTATGCAATGGATTGATATCCAAAGATTGAGGCCTACTGATTCGTAGCGTAATGATCTCCTGCTCCAATTTTGGATTGAAAATTTGCACCTCTTTTTTCAATATTTCAGAGACTCTTGCACAGACGGCATTCAAATTGATATTAAAGTGCTCCTTAGTGAGCTGTCTTGTTTTTTCTATTACCTTCTGGTGCTTTTCTGAGGTATTAGTGACATTATGATAGTCTTCAAGCTGTGTGAGCTGAGTGATGCCTTCCTGATGCAGAATATCATTCAACACCTGCAATAGATTTGTCTTCAGGTCAACAAACTCAGATTCGGTTAATAAGCGGATATTATTATAACCATGGTCAAACCAATCTACATGTTCAATCGCATTTTTATCGCTATCGATCAGCACTTCGGCATCACCATACTTAAAATCACCTTTGATATCGTAGGTATGCCGTTGATTATCGATTTGTAAATTGAATTGCATGAATAGCAAAAGTAAATGCAACTGACTATGGTTGTACTACAGTATTAAAAAAATGTTCTCTATCTGAAACCCATATGATGACTAAGAAATCGTTAAACAATTAAGCAGGTCACTTAACAATAATTTTAATTATTTCTTGATAACTCTCATCTGAAAATTTAACCAAATACATTCCTGGTAAAAATTCTGAAACATCTATCTTATTTACCCTTTGATTGATTGACCCTTTAAATTTCGAGACTCCACTAAGACTGTAGATCTCAATACGAGCGCTATTTGATTTATTTTTTGGCCGTATTATTAATTCCGTATCTG